>JALHOX010000056.1:0-4772 GCA_022842805.1 Phycisphaerae bacterium
TCGATCAGTTGCTGGTGACGCGGCTGAACCATGCCGCGCCGCCGGTCGAATCGACGAAGAAGTAGCCCGCGGCGGGGCGATGGGGCGCGATCAGCCGGCCTGTTCCGCGGGGATGACCGGAAGGGCGGATCGAAGGCCGATGCGAACGCGGTTGATCTTGCGTTCGTCGGCGTCGAGGACGTGGATGACGATTTGTTCGAAGGTGATTTCGTCGCCGGTTTTGGCGATGCGCCCGAGCTGCGCCGCGACGAAGCCGCCGATGGTTTCGTAGGCGCCCTCTTCGGGGATGGCGGCGTCGAGCGCGGCGTTGACGTCGGCGACATGCACATCGCCGTCGGTTTCGATGGTGTGCTCATTGATGCGACGCACCGAGACCGGGGTGTGGTCGTCAAACTCGTCGTCGATTTCGCCGACCACTTCTTCGAGGATGTCCTCGATCGTGACCAGGCCGGAGGTGCCGCCATACTCGTCTACGACGATGGCGATGTGGACCTTTCCGGCGCGAAACTCCTGGAGCAGTTCGTCGATCGGCTTTGACTCGGGCACGACCGGGACGTGTCGCAGCAGCTTGCGGAGGTCGAGGGGGCGGCTGAGATCGACGCCGAGCAGGTCTTTGGCGTAGAGCACGCCGAGGATGCGGTCGATGCTGCCGTCGTAGATGGGCACGCGCGAGTGTTGGTGTCTGCGCATGGTCTCGCGCAGCTCCTGCGTTGTGGCGTCGACCGGCAGGGCGGCGATGCGGGTGCGGGGCGTCATGATGGCGGCGACGGTGGTGTCGTGCAGGGCGAAGACCGACTGGATCATGGCGCTCTGCTCTTCGTCGACCGAGCCCTGGAGTTCGCCTTCGGAGACGACGTCGAGGATCTCGGCTTCGATCTGTTCCGATTCGGTCTCGCTATCGCGGGCGGGGACTCCGAGCAGAGTGCGCACGAGCCAGTCGACGGCGGAGACGAAGAGCGCGAGGGGGCGCATGAGGATGTGCAGGAGCATCAGCAACGGCAGGCAGGCGGCGATCCAGTGTTCGCCCGCGTGGCGGGCCAGGGCCTGCGGCAGGCTGAGCGAGAAGAGCAACAGGGCCGCAAGCGCGATCAGGGCGGGCGGCGCCAGGCCGGAGATCGAGAGCGCGACCGGCGAATCTCCGAACCACCAGAGCAGCACGACGGCGAAGAGGCAGAGGTTGCTGGTGGTGCGGATGATGCCCATCAGCACCGGGAGTTCGCCGGAACGCTCTTCCAGCCAAGCCAGGCCGGAGTGCTTGCGGCCGCTGGCCAGCAGGCTTCCGAGCCGGGTACGCGAGTAATCGCGCAGGGCATAGGCCAGCGTGGTGGCCCAGAGGGTGGCGATGATGAGTGCTGCGCCCAGCAGAGCGAGCAAACTGTGGCTCCTGAGAGTCGCGGGGCGATCGGTCACGCGCGTGACCGAAACGCCGATGCTGGATCATATCGGACGTGGGGGGCGGGCTTCTGGCGGAGCGAGGGTCAGCCGCAATCGAGTTGCGCGATGTCGGGGTCGATGCGCTGCGCAGAATCGGCTGCGCGGAGCAGCGAACGCGCGTGTGCGGGGCAAAAGATGCCCGGCCGCTCCAAAATATCCGGCGCTCGTCCGAGAGCCGCGAGGAGCGTTTTCACCAGGTCGTCGACGCCGGCGCCGGTTGTAGCGGAGCATGGGACGATCGGGTGGGCGGCGTCGGAGAGTGCGAGGGAACCGGGCGAATCGCTGTGGGGCGAGAGGTCGCACTTGTTCCACGCGACAACCAGCGGCTTGCCGGGCGACGTCGACGAGATCGTGGGCAGCGCCGTCGGTTGAGCGCCGTCGACGACGAGGATCACGGCGTCGACATCGGCGAGGATCGACTGCGTGCGGCGAATCGACTCGCGCTCCAGTTCGTCGCTTGCGTCGCGGACGCCCGCAGTATCGACCCAGGTCAGGGGATAGCCGTGATGCTCGCTGGCGGCTTCGATCCAGTCGCGGGTGGTGCCCGCGACCGGGGAGACGATGCTGACGGCGCTGCCGGCGAGGCGGTTCATGAGCGTGCTCTTTCCGGCGTTGGGTGGGCCGAGGAGCGCGACGCGGGTTGAGCGGGCGAACCAATCGAAGACCGTCAGCTCGTGTAGCAGCGTCCGGCACGCGGCGCGGTGATCGGCGTCGGAGAGCCCGCGCATGCGCTGCAGTTCCGCGCGCAGTCGGGCCGGTTGCGACAACAGCCAGCGAGCGCCGGCGGATGTGAGCATCTGTGGGAGGGCGGCCCAGGCGGCGGCTTCGAGTGCGTCGGCCGGGGGCGTGCCGAAGGCGGCGTCAGCGGCGGTGCGCTCGAAGCCGGCTTGCTGCAATTCGCGCAGGGCGCGCTCCACCAGCCATGGATTGCCGTGCAGATGAAGCTCGATGGTGGTGCGATGTGCGTCGTGGTGGGTCACGACGGCGAGAATGTCGTCGATCGGCTCGTTTGCGGCGTCGCGCAGGGCGGTTCGAAAGATTTGGCGGGTCGGCAACTGCTCGACGGAGAGCAGCCGGCAGAGCGGCGGCAGGGACTGCGGGGTGGCGCTGACACGAATGGTGGCGATGGCGGCCGGGCCCGGCGCGGTGAGGAGGGCGGCGTTAGATGGCGGGTCGGAAAGGCCGGTTGCGGGTATTGCGGTCATGGGCCGCGCTACGCTTGTCCGCTGGCCTTGCGATAGGCCAGGGCCACGCCCATCAGGCAGAGGTCGGGCACAACGCAGTCGACGAAGTCGGCCTGCTGACGGATCAGCGGGGCGTCGCCGCCGGTCAGGACGAGTTGCGGCCAGCGGCCGAGCTCGGTGGCGAAGCGCTCGACGATTTCGCGCATGGCGCCGACGGCGGCCATGGTGACGCCTTCCCCGATGGCGGCAGCGGTGGACTTGCCGAAGGGGCCGGTCGGGGCGACGGGGATGATTCGCGGCAGGGCGGCGGTGCTGGCGTGCAGGGCGTTGCACGACATCTGCAGGCCGGGCAGGATCGAGCCGCCGAGGAATTCGCCGGTGGCGGAGACGCAGTCGATGGTGATGGCGGTTCCGAACGAGGCGACGGCGCAGGCGCCGTTGAGCCGTTCGAAGGCGGCGGCGGCGGAGCAGACGCGATCGACACCGACCTCGGCGGTGTTGTCGATGACGAGCTTCATGGGAAATTCGAGATCGTCGCGGACGCGCAGGGCATCAACTTCGAACCACGCCGCCGCTCGATCGCATATCTCGATGGCGAGACGCGGCACGACGCTGCCGATGACGATGGCGGGATGTTTGCGGTGCTTCACGCGCTCCCAGGCGGCGCGCAGCGGCTCGTGCCACGACGCTTCGACGTTGTTGGCGCAGCGCTGCACGTCGTGGACGCCGTCTTCGTCCCAGATGCCGATGCCGACGCGGGTGTTGCCGACGTCGATGACGACGAGGCCTTCGGAAGCGGGGGGCGTCACGTCTTGGGCTCCTCGTCGGTGGGCCATTCGAAGGCGGCGTCGAGGTCGGATTGGGACATTTCGAGGGTGGGCCAATCGGCGGGTTCGCCGTCGCGCAGGGCGGCGTCGAGCTCGAGATCGCGGGGATGGGCGGCGGGGGTCTCTTCCGGCTCCGCGGCGCGGGCCGCCTGCACGCGGGTCCAAAGCTCTTCGAGCAGCGGGCGGATGCCTTCGCCGGAGACGCCGGAGATCGCGAGGACGGGCCGGCCCAACTCTTCGGCGAGCATTTCGCGGGAGAGCTCGGCGTCGGTCAGGTCGAGCTTGTTGCCGACGATTACTTCCTCGCGCCGCGCGAGGCGTGGGCTGTACTTTTCGAGTTCGTTGCGGATGATGCGATAGGCCTCGGCGGGGGTGGGGGCGCCGACGGGCGGACAGAGGTCGATCAGGTGCACCAGCACGCGCGTGCGCTCGATGTGTCGCAGAAACGCATCGCCAAGGCCGACGCCTTCGTGAGCGCCTTCGAGCAGGCCGGGGATATCGGCGAGGACGAGGCGGCGAAAGTCGGAAAGCTCGGCGACGCCGAGCTGCGGCGTGAGCGTGGTGAAGGGGTAGTCGGCGATTTTGGGTCGGGCGTGGGTGAGGCGAGCGAGCAGGGTGCTCTTGCCGGCGTTGGGCAGGCCGACGATGCCGACGTCGGCGATGAGCTTGAGCTCGAGGCGAAGGGTGCGCTCGACGCCGGGCAGGCCGGGCTGATATTGGCGCGGGGCCTGATTGGTGGAGGAGGCGTAGCGAGCGTTGCCCTTGCCGCCGCGACCGCCGGCGGCGACGACGATGCGTTCATCGGGCTTGACGAGGTCTTTGAGGAGGCGGTTGGTGTCGGCGTCGTAGACGAGCGTTCCGACGGGGACGAGGATTTCGAGGTCTTCGCCGCCGCGTCCGGCGCAGTTGGCGCCCATTCCGGGTCGGCCGCTTTCGGCGTGATAGTGGTGTCGACCGGCGAGGTCGAGGAGTGTGTCGACGCCGGTGCGAGCGGTCATATAGACGGTTCCGCCATGGCCGCCGTCACCGCCGTCGGGTCCGCCTTTGGGGACAAAGACCTCACGTCGAAAGGAGACGCAGCCATCGCCGCCGCGTCCGCCGCGGACGTGGATGGTGACTTCGTCGACGAAGTAGGCTGTGGTGGTGGTGGCTGCGCGTCGCACAGGTTATATCATCTTCGATCGTGTAAATGCTTTCAAAAATGACACTTAGCGGTAGGTGACGGATTGCGGAGCAGCCGATCTGTCGATCTAATCCGTCAAGTTTGGCTCTGTTCGTTCCGCGTTACATCTCAAAACACAGCGGCCGGAACACGAATGGTCACCTC
>JALHOX010000056.1:4782-14732 GCA_022842805.1 Phycisphaerae bacterium
GTCAGATAATCGTCCGAGCTCCTCAACCGTCCGGAAAAAACCAATCATAGGTGTGGAAATGCCCAGCGCGGCAAACTCCATTCGTCTGCAGGTGAATTTCACCGGGACAGTTCAAGGCGTCGGGTTTCGCGTTACCGCCGATCATTTCGCGCGTAGGTATCCGGTGACCGGATTCGTACGCAACGTGGCGGATGGTACCGTGCAAATCGAAGTCCAGGGCGAATCGAGCGCGGTGGACGCCTTTCTCAATGACATTCGCGCCGAGTTCGGCAGCGGTATTTCGAGCGAAGAGGTCCGCCCGGTGACGGTCGTTGCGGGCGAGGGCGAGTTCGTCATTCGCTACTGACCCTTCGCCGATACTCTGCACGCTGTGGCCGCTGATCCATATCTCGTTCCTCTTGGCGTGACCGTGGTCGAGACGCGAGTTTCGAACTCGCGATTTCTCGCCGCTGTGACGGCCGCGTCGAGCGCAACTGCCGCCCACGACTTCATTCGAGAGCGTCGCGCCGCCGACCCCGATGCGGTGCATCACGTGTACGCCTTTCGCGCGGGCTATGGGCCGTCGGTGGTGGAGGGAATGAGCGATGATGGCGAGCCGAGCGGGACCTCCGGCCCGCCGACGCTGGCGGTGCTGCGCGGCAGCGGCATCGGCGATGTGGTGTTGGTGACCACGCGCTACTTTGGGGGAACCAAGCTGGGCACGGGTGGGCTGGTGGCGGCCTACACGGCAGCGGCGAAGGCGGCGTTGGCTGCGACGCCCACCGAGCTCAAGGTCGAGCGGATCGATTGTCGAATCAGCGTGCCGTATCCGCTCTTGCAGCGTGTGCAACTGCTGCTGCGCGAGGCGGAGGCGCGGATGATCGACGAGTCATTTGGCGACGGAGTCGAGCTGCGATTTCGCATCGCGCGTGCGCGGCAGGAGACGCTGGCGGCGAGTCTGCGCGATTTGTCGAGCGGGCGCATCAGCATCGAGATCGTCGACTGAGCGCGCCCGCCTTCGCGGCCCGTGGTTCAGCCGCCGATCAGCAGTGCGACGAATCCGGCGATGTCGCCGACCGAGACGACGCTGTCGCTGTTGATGTCGCCGTTGAGGATGTCGCAGGCGGGGAACTGGCCGGCGTACCCCGATGGGTCGGTGAGGGCCAGGACAAAGGCGCCGATATCGCCGACGCTGACGATGCCGTCGCAGTTGAGATCGCCGAGGCTCGGAAGCGCCGCGCTGACGTAGAAGAGTCCGTCGCCGATGGTGAGGAAGCTGGAGTTTACGACGCGGCCGATGAAGTAGATGGTGCCATCGGATCCGATGCTGACGTCGCCGAGGGTGACCAGAAATGCGTCATCGTCGGCAAGCCCGTCGCCGTCGAGGTCGCAGGGGGTGCCGAGCGTTGCGCCGCTGGCGAAGGCGACGATGGTCGGCGGCGAATTGCCGGCGGGGTCGACGACGAGGAGTGTGCGACTGAGGCTGGTGCGGGCGAGGAAGGCCAAGTCGCCGACGTCGCTGATCGCCACATCTTCGAGACTGGTCAACGTTTGGTCGGGAGCGCCGGGGACGGGGTCGCCGTTTCGGAGGTAGAGGTCGCCGTTGAGGAGGAGGTAGACCTCTCCCGGGACGGTGGTGCCGCCCCAGGCGAACCACTGGCCGTCGGCAGCCATGCCGATGTTGTCGCGACTGACGGCGGCTGAACCGGAAGCCGGGGTTCCTACGAAGCCCGGGAGCGGCGCGCCGGCCTGCAGTTCGACGCGGTTGCTGACGAGCAGGATGGGGGAGTTGGCGGCCTGATTGAGGTTGCCGCGGACCATGTAGTTGCTCAGATCGGCGGAGGCGTAGAAGGATTGCGTGTCGAGGCTGGAGAGCAGATTGGTGGTGCCGCCGAGCTGGTTGGTGGGTGTGAGCACGCCTGATTGCAGTTGAATCGCGGTTGTGGTTCCGTCGCCGCGGAAGATGATCTCGTCCTGCGTGGAGGGGATGGCGCCGCTGGTGTTGGAGTCGCGGTAGAAGACCTCGCCGTTGTTGCGGATGGTGTGGGCGTCGAGGATTCCGCCGTAGCGTTCGCCGCCCAGCCCGGGAATGAGCGCTCCTTCCTGGGCGATGAGGGTGTAGTTGTTGGTGAGGGCGTTATAGCGGGCGACGCATTCATCGTTGCTGAAGCCGCCGGTGGCGAAGGAGCCGGAGAAGGAAAGATCGCCGGCGTCGTTGATGAACATGGCGCGTTCGGAGCCGTTGGCGACGAGGCCGAATCCGATGCCCGGGAGGACGTCATTTTCGGCGAAGGTGTGGCGGATGCCGTTGGAGTCGCCGGAGAGATAGAAGGTGTCGCGCGTGGTCGGTTGGCCGGTCGCGTTGGCGCGGAGGGACCAGAGTCGGCCGTTGGGGCTGGCGTAGAAGCCGTCGAGGAAGCTGGAGAAGATCCCGCCGGGGACGCCGGGGATGTTTGAGGCGGCGTAGCCGGGCTCGTTGAAGACGAGCACGCGTGGCGGCGCGGCGGAGGCGGCGGCCGCGAGAGCGGCCGTGCAGACGAGCGAAAACTTGTTAGCAGAAACATTTTCAGAAATAAACCGTCCGGGCATGATCGGGGCTCCTGATGCTGGTTTTGTTGTTACTCAGGAGGCTTCAGCGTACCGCACGGCGTACAGCTACGGGGTGAAAAAAATCAGCTTTCAGCCCCTTCTGAAAGCTGGTTTTGCCGGAAGAGTTTTGGGGTGTCGGAGCGGCAGGGGTGCGAGCGAGCGAGCGGGCGGGAGTTTAGTTCGCGGCCCGCTTCCAAATCCATTCCATGCTGCGGTCCCGGCCGTCCATCTTGCCGTCGATCCGTCCGTGAAGGAGGGAGTCGCCGTCGATCCAATAGGTGATGGTGTTGGGGAAGTCGTTTTCGGCGTTGGCGAAGACCACCTTTCGATCGCCGAGCTCTTTCAGCTTGAACGGCGTCGCGGCGCGGCCGCGGGGCTGGGCGTAATAGACGAGGCCGCTTTCGGGGTTTTCGCTGATGCGGAGGAACTCGAAGTCGGTGAGCTTGTCGGCGCGATAGGTGCGGCTGACGCCGAACATGGCGCCGCCCTTGGGCGGCAGCCAGAATTCGCCGGTGTCGGAGCCGGGCTCGACACTGCGCCAATCGCCGGCGAGCCAGTCGAGCTTTTCGACTTTGGCGGCCGCAGCGGGCTGGCTGGCGGCGGGTTTCTCCGCCGGCTGTTCGACGCGCCAGGCGAAGGCGGCGGTGGCGCAGGCCAGAAGCGCGAGGACGGCGGGAAGGGGCTTGGGCATGAGATGATCTCCGGAGCGGCTCGTTAGCGGATCAGGACGAACGCATCGTACCCGATGTCGAACAGCACCGAGCCGATGATGACGCCGGTGCATGTGATGATGACGCCGGAGCGGATGCGGGGCAGCACCGTACTCAGGATCGTCGCCGCGATCGCGCCGATCGCGATGGAGATGCTGGTTGCGGGGGAGAGCAGAAATGCGAAGCCGAGGCTGACGGCGCTGGGGACGAAGTTGCGCCAGCGACCGCTGAAAAGGCTCTCGATGGCCAAGAGTAGGAGGGTGCCGACGGCGGCAAACTCGATGGCGGGCCAGGCGGCGGCGGGGATGACGGCGTCGCCCTTCGCGAGCACCTCGGCGAGGACCTTGACCGGCTTCACGGCGGGAGCGCTGAACTCGTCGGTCATCAGCGACCTGGCGGGATCCGGAAAGCGCCAGAGCAGAAGAGCGGCGCCGGCGGCCGCGCCGACCGCGGCGCCGAGGAACTGCGAAAGAGCCTGACGGCGCCAGCTCGCGCCCAGAATCGCGCCGCACTTGAGGTCGTGCATCAGGTCGGCGCACTGACTGGCGGCGCCGCCGGCGAGATTGGCCGCGAGCAGGCCGGCCTGCATCGAGGCGTGGGGTGCGGCGCCGATGGCGATCTGGCCGAGCTTGGCCATTGCCCCCGAGGGCGTAATCGACACCTCACCCGCGACGCGGGCCGCGACGATTGCGAGCGGGAGTGCCAACGCTGCGGCGAGCGTGGCGAGGATGGGGTTGATGCCGAAGCACATGATCTGAATGCCGACCGCGAGGGCTGCGGCGAGGATCGCGGGCAGAGCGGCGATCAGCAATAGCGGCGAGCCGTCTTGCGAGGTCTTGGCGCCCAGGCCGGCGAAGCTGCGCCAAAGGGCGGCGCGGGCGATGAACAACCCGAGCAGCGTGCCGAGGATGAGAATGGTGCAGCCGGGCCAACTGAGCCAGTTCCCGACGTCTTGCGCCGCAACGATCTTGCGCGACTGGACCCAAGGCGAAGCGACGCCGTGGGCGATGATGGCGCCCGCCAGAAGCGACAGGCCGACGCGCAGGCCGACCAGGCCGCCGATGGCGAAGGGAAGCGGACTGAACGCCATTTTCCAGCCGAGGGCGGCGGCGCTGATTCCCATGATTGGGAATTCGAGGGGAATGGGCTTTCGCTGGTACCCGCCCGCCGCGTCATGGGTCCACCAGGTGAGTGCGGTCGACGCGAGGAGCGCTGCGATCAGCAGGGCGCTCTGGCGTGTGCCATCGCCTCGATCGGCGTGGAGCTGCTGCAGCGTGGTGGCGCAGGCGACGCCGGGGGCGAAGGGCAGGTCTTCGGCCTCGATCATCGGGCGGCGGATGAGCATCGCGACGCTGACGCCGAGGGCGGAGACCAGCGAAATCCAAAGCGTCAGTGCGGGCCAGGAGAAGTGCGTGTCCGCGACGATCATCATGGCGGGTACGGCACTGACGAGGCCGGCGGCCGCGACGGATCCGCCGGCGCTGGCGGCGGCCTGCACGATGTTGTTTTCGAGGATGCCGAGATCGCGGATGGCGCCGCCGGTGGCGACGCGGGCGGTGCGGATCGCGCCGAAGGCGAGCAGGGTGGCAGGGATGGAGAGATTAGCAATCAGCCCCAGCTTTAGGCCGAGATAAACATTGCAGGCGGCGAAGAGGGCGGCCAGAGCGACGCCGATTGCGTAGGCCCGAAAGGTCCCCTCTGGTCGAGCGACGGCGTCTGGGCTTGAGCCGGCGGCGCGGATCGGCTGCGTCACTCTCGCACTCCGTTGCGGCCGCCTCGCGTCACACCCAACTCCCGAAGACAAACCATATCGGTGGGGTGCGCGAGGCGTCAAACCGTGTGCGGCGAGATGTTCGTTTGGTCAGTGCATTCGCCGGCGAATGCGGTGATGTTCACACCGAAATCGACGCCGGATCGCGAACCCGCCCCGACCGCACCTACAATGATTGACACTTTCCGCGGGCTGGAGCCCATGGCAAAGCCCGTCCGCCCGGTTGGGCGAAGACAAAGGCGTCTCCATGATCGACCTCGCCGATGCATCGAATGTTCTCGCCCAGCGCATCTCGCGCGAGATCCTGCCCCACGTTCGCACTCCCGCGCAATACATCGGCGGCGAACTGAACCAGATTGTGAAGCCGGGGGACTGGCGGAAGGCCGGGCTGCGTGTGGTGATCGGTTTTCCCGATGCCTACACGATCGGCATGTCCCACCTGGGTTGCCAGATTCTCTACACGCTTGCGAACGAGACGCCGGGCGTCTGCGCGGAGCGAACCTATGCCCCGTGGTTCGACGCTGAGAAGATCATGCGCGAGCGCGGCATCCCGCTCTGGACCTGGGATACGCGTCAGCCGGTGAGCGAGGCGGATATCTTCGCGCTCTCGCTGCAATATGAGCTGTGCTTCACCACGCTGCTCAACATGCTCGATCTCGCGGGCATCCCGCTCCGCGCCGCCGACCGCAGCGACGACCACCCGTTGGTGATCGTCGGCGGGCCGCAGGCGGATAACCCCGAGCCGATGGCCGAGTTTCTCGATCTCGTGGTGATCGGCGACGGCGAAGTGGCGCTGGCCGCGATCCTCGCCGCCGTGAAGGAGTACAAGGCGCAGGGCATCGGTCGTCGGGCGATGGTTGCGCTTCTGGCACAGCGGTTTCCGTGGATTTATGCCCCGAATCTCTATGATGTGACTTATCACGCCGACGGGACCATCGCGGGCATGTTGCCGAAGATCGCGGGCTTGCCGACGCGCATCGAGCGCTGCAAGACGCCGGACTTCGATCGGGCGCCGTTTCCTCAGAAGCCGATGGTGCCGTGGGTGCCGGTCGTTCATGACCGCATCGGCATCGAGATCATGCGCGGTTGTCCGCAGGTCTGCCGGTTTTGCCACGCGGGCTATACGAAGCGCCCGCTGACTTATCGCACGGTCGAGCGGATTATTGAAATTGCGGAAGAGTCGTATGCGGCGACGGGGCACGACGAGATTTCGCTGCTGTCGCTGAGCACGGCGGACTATCCGCTGTTGCCGGAGCTGGCGAAGAAGCTGAACGAGCGCTTCGCGCCGCGGATGGTGAATCTGAGCTTTCCATCGCTGCGGGTGGACAAAATGTTGGCGCACATTCCGGCGATGGCGGCCAACGTCCGCAAGAGCAGCATGACGATGGCGGTCGAAGCGGCGCGCGACGACATGCGCAAGGCAATTCGCAAGAAAGTGACCGACGGCAACCTGATCGAGGGCGTGCGGGCCGTTTACCGCGCCGGCTGGCGCAAGCTCAAGCTCTACTTCATGGCCGGCTTTCCCGGCGAACGCGACGAAGACATCACCGCGATCTGGCAGCTTTGCGAAGAGCTGAGCCGAGAGCGCTGGCGGATGGGGCTCGGTGCGCCGGCGGAGATCGTGGCCTCGGTCGGCTGGCTCGTGCCCAAGCCGTTTACGCCGCTGCAGTGGATGGCGCAGCAGCCCGCTTCGTATTACCAGCGTGTGCGCGACACGCTGCGGCAGATCAGCCGCGGCGAGATTCAGGTGAGCGGGAGTTATGCCGGAGCGGAGGATTGGGCCGAAGCGGAGAAGAGCGACGAAGCGACGAAGCGACGGAGCGACGGGGCGGACACTCCGCACGCTCCACTCGACACGCGGCCGCCTGAAGCGCCGCCGCGCAAGAAAAAGGGTCCAAAGCCGATCGTGACGATCCGCACGCACGACGCGCGGCGGTCTGTATTGGAAGCGGTGTTGTCGCGCGGCGACCGTCGGCTCGCGCCGGTGATTCTGGAGGCGTGGCGCTTGGGGGCCCGCTTCGACGGCTGGGACGATTCGTACAACGATTTGCGCTGGCAACAGGCCTACGCCGCTGCCGGCATCGACCCGGCGTGGTACGCCCATCGCGAGCGGCCGTTTGGCGAGGTTTTGCCGTGGTCGCACATCGGCCTGCACATGAGCCGCGAGTATCTCGAGCGGTCGTATGACGACATGTACCAGACCATTGGCGTCGCGAAGCCGGCGGCGCCGCGCAACATGACGCTGCCGGTGATGGGGTAGGGGCGGATTCTCGCTGCCGCCTCCGGGCGATCGGCGGCCCATCTGACACCCGAAAACGAAAAGCACCGCCCGGTGGGCGGTGCTGTCCGAGTGTCATCGAGATTCGACGCGGACCGCTGCGCGGTCTATTCGTCGTCCGCCTCTGCCACGGCGCTGCCGCCGGTATTGAGGTGGGTGTAGACCTGGGTGGTGCTCATGCTCTGGTGACCCAATAGCTCCTGCACGCTCTTGAGATCGGCGCCCTTGCTGAGCATGTGAGCGGCGAAGCTGTGACGCAGCGTGTGCGGGCTGACCGAGAGGTCGAGGCCGGCGTCGACGAGATATTTGTCGAGCTTGCGGCGGACGCTGCGGGTGCTGAGCCGCTGGCCGTGCTTGTTGATGTAGAGGGCCTCGGCGTTGCCGGTTTCGCCGCGGGCGTCGCGGCGGCGCAGGTCGAGGTAGTGCAGCAGGCTCTGCGTGGCGCCGGGCGGGACGGGGATGCTGCGCTGCTTTTTGCCCTTGCCGCGGACCTGGACGGCGCTTTGGGTCAGGTCGATGTCGTTGACGTTGAGCGCCACGAGCTCGCTGACGCGCATGCCGGTGCAATAGAGCATTTCGAGCATGCTGCGGTCGCGGGCGCCGAGCAGGGTGGTGGTGTCGGGGTTGCTCAGGAGCTTTTCGATCTGAGCGACATCCAGGCACTTCGGCAGGCGCTTGTCCTGCTTGGGGGTGCGGATGGGCTGGACCGGGTTGGCCGGCAGATAGCTGCGGCGGACCAGGAACTTGTAGAAGCTGCGGAGGGTCGCCAGCTTGCGGGCGACGGTGCTCTTGCAATAGTTCTTATCGCGCAGGTTGCCCAGGAAGTCCTTCACGCGGTCGGTGTCGACGCCGAGCAGCTTGCGGTTCACCTCTTCGCCGGTGAGGGCGAGGATGTGGGCGGCGCCGTTGGCGTTTCCGTTCGACCGGCTGAGATGCTGGACGAACTGCGCCAGGTCGGCGGCATAGCACTTGCTGGTGTGCGGCGAGAAGTGCCGCTCGGCCTGCAAGTAGTTAATGAACTGTTGAATGAGGCTGGCTTGTTCGCTCATGGCGCCTTCACCCCGCCCGTATGCAAGATGAACCGCACTTCCACTGGCGTTGAATTCCAACATGGTCGGCCTGCCCGTCTCATCGAGTTCATGCGACACTCTGCACGCTGCGATCCAGCCGGCTGCCGAGCTGATAACTCAGCACGGCGGCGTCGAACCAGTCGAACGAACTCGCGGGATCGTTGGCGAGGTCCACCCACGTTGCGAGCAGCTCGTTTTCGCTGCCCGGCGTGTAGCGGAAGATGAAACGCTCACGACCCTTCACCAGACTGAACACTTCCTGTGCCGTCATTGGTCTGCCTCGTTCGGTTGGCCGGCTTCCGTGCCGAATTGCACCCTTAGGATCGACCGAACCAGAGACCAAATCGAATAACGGACGTACAACTCCTGGGCTTGGACATACTTTCGCCAGCCGTGGGGACTGTCGTTTCCGTCGCGTCGTTTGCAAAATTCCTTGATTTCTCGGACGACACTCTGGTCGTCCGCGTTGAAGACCCGCTGCGCCTGGACCCGCGGCTCGGCGGCCGCGGCCGGCGCTGCTCCGCGCAGTTCCGGCGCTAGGACATCCGTTGCGCCGTACCACTGGACGATCAGCCCGACCGTGGGCGGATCGTAGGGTTGAAACTCCGTGATCGCCGCCACCACTGTCGCATCGGCCCCGAACGCCGCCGACAGACGTAGCGCTTCCTCCGGGCTGTCGACCGTGCGCTTGCCCTCGCGGGCCAGGGCGGCGGTCGAGAGGTTGACCGGGACGACTGAGATGCCCTCGAACTGAGCCAGTTCGGAGGCCAGAAGATCGGTCATCCGGGCCGGGTCGAAGTCCTGGCTCGCCGAGAGGTTCAACACCGGGGCCACGACGACCGTGGCCGACGGCAAAAAGCCGACCTCCTGCGCCGTGCGTGATGAACGCGTCGAGGCGCAGCCCATCCCCATGGTTGATGCGATCAGCGAGAAGGTTAGAAACCATGAAAGCTGAGGGCCTTTCGCGGTGCGGCGTGGTTGGGAGCCCATGCGCCGACAACGACTTACCCGGCGACTGATTCTAGGACGCAACCAAGCGTCATTCAAGCGCTGTTCGTAACCGGTTGCGAAATTGCAAGTGCTGGCACAGAGCATAGTTACGCCTTTGGCGTCGAGTCCGGGGCGGGATATTTCCGAGTGCTGTTGTCGTCTAATCGTCAGCCGATAACAAGCAACGGGTCCGCCCTTTCTATCGACAGACGAGACACGTTTCCTCGATCACTCGCGAGGAATCGGGGTCGGCGAGGCCGCCGAACCTCATTTAGAGGGTTGCGGGGGCTCCGGGGCGTACTCGTGCCCGGCCAGAAACGACGGTTGACGACCGGCGATCGGCCCTGAATTTCGGACCGCCCGAATTGCGGGCTGCGCCGCGGTCTCTACCATTCCGCTCGCACTCGCACCGCGTGGGGGCGATGGCCAGCTCGAATCCGTCGATGAGATGGGTGACGGCTCAGGAGATGATCGGATGGATTTCAGCGCCCTGCTGACGACCGAAGGCCTGCTGGCATTGCTGACCCTGGCCTCGCTCGAGATCGTCCTTGGCATCGACAACA
>JALHOX010000057.1 GCA_022842805.1 Phycisphaerae bacterium
GCTGCGAGTATCCGCAGCCGCGGCACACCGGCACGCCCTGCAACAGCAGTTGCTCACGCAGCTCCCGCGCCGCGCCGCCGCGATGAAGCCACCGCGCCACCAACGCCGCGGCCGCGAAAAGTACGAAAAAGCTCAGCCCCTCTTCGAGCCAGCTCGGCCAGACGACCAGCGTTCGCGCATAGCGCATCAAAAACCAGATGACAATGACCATCGGCAACAGCACGACGAACCCCTGCCACCATCCGCGCTTCGAGGGATCGCCGGATTTCGTCGCCAACCGGCGCAGCGCCGCGTCGCGTTGCGCGTCCGACTCAAACAACTCCAGTTCCGGCAGCCCCGAGAGCGTGAAACGCAGCAGGCCCAGTGGGGCGGGCGACTGATTTGTGGGGAGCTTGCTCACCACCTCAGTCTATTCCACAAAGCGGCTCGGCCGAAAGCGATCATCAGGCCGAGCCGTCGCGTGGCGCGCTTCAGCAGTTTGCACTCTTCAGCCCGGCTTCGAAAAAGCCCGGCGCGGCGTGCCTCGGTTTGCCCACAAAAGACAACAGCCCACCGATTGCTCGGCGGGCTGCTTCTTCTCCTTCTCCTCAAACTCGGGCGCGTGCGGCGGACCTCAGCGTCGCCTGTGCCGCATCGCGATTGCCATCAATCTTCGCTCTCGACGAACTCGTCGTCCGTCGGCTCATCCTCGGTCGTGGTGCGCGGCTCGGGCAGGTTGGGCGTCATGTCCAGGAAGCCCTGCAGCTTGCGAGCGCGGACCGGGTGCTGCAGCTTGCGGATGGCCTTGGCCTCCACCTGTCGCACACGCTCGCGCGTCACCTTAAAGATCTTGCCGACTTCTTCAAGCGTATAGGTGTATCCGTCGCCGATGCCGTAGCGGAGCTTGATGATCTCGCGCTCGCGATAGGTCAGCGTCTTCAGCACCGCCTCGATCCGGTCGCGGAGCATTTCGCCCGTCGCGCTGGTCACCGGGCTCTCGGCCTTTTCGTCCTCGATGAAGTCGCCGAAGTAGGAGTCTTCGCTCTCGCCCACCGGCCGATCCAGCGAGATCGGATGACGGCTGATCTTCATCACCCGCCGCGCTTCGGCCACGGGCATCTTCGCTTCCGCGGCAATTTCTTCGATCGTCGGTTCGCGGCCCAGATCCTGCAGCATCTTCTTGCTGATGTTGCGCAGCTTGCTCATCGTCTCGATCATGTGCACCGGAATGCGGATGGTGCGGGCATGGTCGGCGATGGCGCGGGTGATCGCCTGGCGAATCCACCACGTCGCGTAAGTGCTGAACTTGTAGCCGCGCCGATACTCGTACTTATCGACGGCGCGCATCAGGCCCGTGTTGCCTTCCTGAATGATGTCCAGGAACGACAGGCCGCGATTGCGATACTTCTTCGCGATGCTGACCACCAGGCGCAGGTTGCCGCCCGCGAGGCGGCGCTTGGCCTCCTCATACTCCGCGAAGACCTTGCGGGCCTCGCGTACGCGACCCTGCAAATCCTCCGGAAACTCCATCGCCAGATCGATCAGACCTTCGTGCTCTTCCTTCAGCGCGTCGCGCTCTTCCTGCGGAATGTCGGCCCGGCTGCGGACGTTCTGCGTAATCTGGTCCAGCTTGCTCACAACCGAGGTGATCTTCCGCAGCATCGGAGTGATGCGGCTCGTGCGCAGCGACAGCTCTTCCAAAAGCGTGACCGCACGGCGGCGGCGCTGCGTCATCCGCGCCACGGCCTGCTTCCGCTCCGCCTGCGAAGCACGCGCGTTACGCACGATCTTCCAATCGGCGTTGTTCAGTTCGATCAGCTTGCGAACAGTCTCGATGTTCGCCGGCAGACGCTTCAGCACCGCGCTCTTCACCATGCTCTCGTTGGTCGAGATCTTCATGGTGCGGTCGAAGGGCATCCGCCCGTCGGCTACGGCCTGAATCGTGTCCACCGCCTGCTGCATGCAGAAGTCGTTTTCGAGCACGCGCCGCCGATAGGCCATGCGCGTCAGTTCGATTTTCTTCGCGAGGCCGATTTCCTCTTCACGCGTCAGCAGCGGGATCTCGCCCATCTGCGTCAGGTACATGCGAACCGGGTCGTCGATCCGCCGCGCGCCGGCGTCGATCAGATCAACTTCCGTCACTTCATCCAGCGACTCGCCCGCTTCCATGGGCGTCGTGCGAACCTTCCGGTCGCGGTCTCGCAGCTTCTCAGCTTCGATCTCGTCGATCATCCGCAGCCCGGAGCGCTCGATCCGGTTCAGCACGCTCTCGAGCTTCTCCGGCGAAATCGCTTCGTCCGGCAGAGTCTCGTTCAGTTCTTCCCAGGTGAGGTAACCCTGCTTCCTGCCGCGCTCGATCAGATCGCCGGCGACAAGATCAAGAGGATCAACTTCTGTCGGGAGGTTTGCACCCATGCGACTTCCTTGCGTCCTTTCGGGCCGAATCGGACCGGCCTGCGAATCCTTGGTTCAGTCATCCGCCCGGACGAACGGCTGTGAACATCCGTCGTCGAGCCTATCGTAGGCAGTCGTTTCCAATTTCTCCGCCGAACATCTCCACAAACCGCATTCAACCACTGCCGTGTCGCCTCTTATCGGCCCGAGTTCGGCTTGAACCGATATTCCGGCGGCAGCGACGAGTCGTGCCGACGGGCGCTTTCCAGCAATTCCTTGAACTTTGCCTCCGCCGACCGGTCGGCCGCGCCCGCAGCCCGGATCTGCGGACGAATCTCCGAGCTCCGCTGCATCGAACGCTCCGCGACCAGCCGCTCCTTCGCCGCCAGAAACGCGGCCAGACGGTCTTCCGCCGCTCCAGCCCGACGCGACACATGCGTCACACAATCGAGCACCAGCGGATCGTCGATCCGCGCCAAAAGCGCCGCTAAGTCGAAATCTCCGCTGTCTTCGAACGCGTCCAACACCGCGCGATACACCGCATCCCAGGCCGGCACATCCGAAAAGGTCGCGACCATCTCGTCGTCGATCTCCGCCAGACACGCCGGGCCGGCCGTCAGTGAGGCCAAAAGCTCCTCGACGGCGCCCACCAGACCCGCCGGTAGCGCCGCCACCGCCGAACGGTAGCTTTCCGGCTCGAGTCCCGGTTCGCCCGCCTCGCCAGGAGACGACGAAACCGCTCGACGACCTTCGGCAACTCGCGCAGCGGCCAAAGCCTCGTACAAATCCGCCGTGGGAACCCCCAGCAATCCGCTGAGACGGTCCACGAGCAAACCTTGCTGAATTGGGTCAATGCGGCGGGTCTTGGTGACCCCAGCGATGAATTTGAGGAAAGCCTCGACCGCGGTACGACGCGCCTGCGTCCCGCCGGTGCCATATTCGCTGACCGTTTGGGCCCACTTGAAATGTAATGCGTCTTTAGCGGTTTGCAAAAAATTCTTAAAGGCCTCAGCCCCACCCTCCAGCACCAGGTCCGCCGGATCCTTGGCCCCCGCCAGCTCCACCACCCGCACCTCGAGCTCGCTCTCGACCGCCAGCTCAACCGCACGGTTGGCAGCCGCCAGCCCCGCCGCGTCGCTGTCGAAGCAAAGATAAACCGTTTGACAGTATGGTTTTATGGTGCGGATATGAATCGGCGTTAAGGCCGTTCCCATCGTCGCGCACACATGCTCAAACCCCGCCTGAGCCAGCATCACCGCATCGAGATACCCCTCGACAACGATCAGCGACTTCTCATTCCCCATCGCACGCCGCGCCAAATCAAGCCCAAAAAGTATTCGCGACTTACTGAAAAGCGCCGATTCTGGCGAGTTCAGATACTTCGGCGGATCGTCGCCCAGCGCCCTGCCGCCGAACGCAATCACCCGACCTTGCGAGTCGCAAATCGGAAACATCAACCGGTTTCGAAAGCGGTCGTAGACCTTGCCCGCCTCGCTCGTCCCCACCAGCCCCGCCTGCTGAAGCTGCTCGACCGAAAGGCCCGCCCGCCGCCCCGCGGTGAAAAGGTCGTCATAGCTCTCCGGCGCCAGCCCCACCCGCCAGCGATTCAGCGTCTCGTCGCTCAGCCCGCGCCGCCGGGCATACTCCATCGCCGACCGCCCGATCCGCGCGTCGCGCAGATTGCGCTCAAAATGCTCGCGGGCCCAGCTCATCACCGATCGAAGCTGCTCCCGCTGCCGCTCGGCGATGCCGTCGCCGCCATCGCGCGAAACGTCGATGTTCGCCCGCGCGGCCAGCTTCCGCAGCGCCTCGCCATAGTTGAGCTTGTCATACATCGACACGAACTTCGCCGCGTCGCCGCCCGCCCCGCACGACCAGCACTTGAAGATCTGCTTCGTCGGGCTCACCGACATCGAAGGCTTTTTGTCGGGGTGAAACGGGCACAGCCCCACAAAATCCTTGCCCACCCTGCGCAACGCAACATGCTCGCCCACCAGGGCGACGATGTCGGTCGCTTCGATAATCCGCTCGCGCGGCAAAAGACCCATGTGATTCGGCGACTCGTGAGGTGCGGCGTTCAGGCAGATGATAGCGCCGCGCGAAACCCCCGCGAAACGCTGTGGAAAATGCAGCGGGCGGACGCCGCGTGTGCGTCCGCCCGAGCTTGATTCTCAAATGCGGCTGAGAGGACTCGAACCTCCACCCGGTTACCCGGACTAGAACCTGAATCTAGCGCGTCTGCCAATTCCGCCACAACCGCGAAGTCGATCCATTCCGTCCACCGGATAGGCAAGGCCGGTGCCCCGTTCGGAAACGGGCGAATCAGGGATGATATTCGACCCACGCCGCCGGTCAAGGGCATACCCGACAACAGCCACACCCGACCGCGCCGCAGACCGACCCCACTCCCCAGCGCACGAGTCCCGCCCGGTTGTCGTGACGATGGAGGCCGCGACTACTATTGGCGACTGGTAAACGACAGCGCGGCGAATGCGTCCGCAAAGCGGACCCTGCGAAAGCGTCGCGACGGAGACAAGATTGATGGCGACCCTCGTCAAGTGTGCCAAACTGGGCAAGGAACTTCCGGGAATCGACACCTCAACCGCGGCCGGCAATCAGGCCGCGCGGATGTGCGCGATGATCGGCGGCAAAGCCCTCCGCGATCGTGTGCTGGCCAGCGTCTCCATGGACGCCTACCAGCAATGGACGGATCACGTGCGCATGATCCTCAACGAATACCGCCTCGACCCCACCGCCGACGAAACCAACGCGGTGCTCAAGCCCTACATGGAATCTTTCTTCTTCGGCGACGCGAAAGCCATCGACAACTGGACCCCGCCGCCCGCGAAGTGATCGCACTCCCGATGGATCCCTGTCGCGCCGCTACGGCCGAGATGCCGGCGCGTGCGCGAGCAGACCGCCCGCCAGTTGCTCGAGAACGTCGAAGTATTCTTCCGACAGGGGGTCGATCACGACCACCGTCGCGCCGATCCGCGACGCGAGAATGTCGGCGGATTTCCGCGAATATTGCGGCTGCGTAAACACCGCCCCGACGGCGAGCGCTTTCGCCTTCTCCGTCAACACCGAAATCTCCCGCGCGGTGGGCTCGCGCCCTTCGAGTTCCAGCGGCATCTGGCGCAGGCCATATTCGTCGCAGAAGTAGCCGAAGTCGGGGTGATAGACGAGCATCGATGAGCCGCGCAGATTCGCCAGCCGCTCGCGCATCTTCTCGTGAGCCGCCAGCAGCTCGCTCTGCAGCGCGGCGAGATTCTTCGCGTATTCGTCGCGATGCGCCGGGTCCAGGTCGATCAGCGTCTGGCCGATCGTGCTGCAGATTTGCGCCGCCATCCGCGGATTGAGCCAGATGTGCGGGTCTTTGTCGCCGCCCGTCGCGTGTTCGTGTTTGTGATTCGGGTCGTCGGTCTCGTGCACGCAGGGCACGTCGATCTCGCGCAGTTCGATCCCGGTGCGCAAGTCCACCACGCGCGGCGGCTTGGAGCGAGACTCAAGCCGCTCGACCATCCGCCGCTCAAACGGCAATCCCAGCGTGAAAAATACACTGCAAGCGTCCAGCTCGGTCATCAGCCGCGGCACCGGGTCGAACGTGTGCATCGACTGCCCCGAACGGATCAGCACCGCGACCTGAACGTGCTCGCCGCCGATCCGCTGCAGCCATCCGCGGATCGGCAAAATCGGCACCGCGGCCCGAACCGAGACGACGGCGTCAGAGGTCGAAGTTTGAGAACTCGGCGCGAGCGAAGCGCTCGAAGCATCGGTCGACCCCGCATCGCGCGAGCAAGCGAAGTTCGCGCATCCGACAAAGAAGCAGACGCACGCCGCCGCGACACGAGGAATTCTTCTCCCACGCGCCGCCGCGTCCCCCCGTCGCTCCGTCGCGTCTCGTCGGCTCACGCCGCCGCCACCGCGCCGCCCGCCGGCACGCGCTCCATCTGCACCCGCTGCCGCTGTTCGTCTTCTTCCTCTGCCGGCAGCGTGTCGACATCTTCGCCGGCGCGAATCAGCCGGGCCGAGTTAAAGACCACCACCAGCGAGCTGGCCGCGTGCAAAAACGCCGCCAGCACCGGATGAACGTAGCCCGCCGCCGAAAGCACCAGCAGCAGCGCCACATACGCGACGCCGAAGATCATGTTCTGCCAGATCACGCTCACCGCCAGCCGCGACAGCCGCACCAGGAACGGGATGCGGTTGAGATTGTTGTTCATCAGCGCGACCGAGGCCGAGTGAATCGCCACATCGCTGCCCGCCGCGCCCATCGCGATCGAAATGTTGCCCGCGGCCAGCGCCGGCGCATCGTTCACGCCGTCGCCCACAACCGCCACGGTGTGCCCGTCGCGCTTCAGTTGATCCACGATCGCCAGCTTTTGACCGGGCAGCACCTCGGCCTGCACATCGGTGCAGTGCATCTCGGCCGCCACCTTGCGCGCCACCGTCCAGCGGTCGCCCGTCACCATGACCAGGTGCTTGATCCCGTCTTCGCGCAGCGCGTCCATCGCCCGCGACGCGTCGACGCGGGTCTTGTCTTCCAGACCGATCCACCCCAGCAGCTTGCCGCTATCCGTCACATACAGCAGGCTCAGCCCCTCGGTGTTGGCCGCCTCCAGCGCGTCCACGTCGATGTTCCGCTCACGCAGCCACGACGCGCGACCAACCAAAATCTCGCGCCCTTGCAGCATCGCCCGCACACCGCGACCCGCGATCTCTTCCGCCTCGCCGGTCTGGTCCAGGTTGATGTTGGCCTTTCTCGCGACGGCCACGATCGCTCGTGCCACCGGATGCCGCGAGTTCTGCTCGGCGCTGGCCGCCGCCCACAGCAGATGGGCCGCATCCACGCCCGCCGCCGGCTTGAGCCGCGTGACGTTCAGCTTGCCCGTCGTCAGCGTGCCCGTCTTGTCAAACATGATCGCGGTCAGGTTCCGCGCCACCTCCAGATCACCGACGTTCTTAATCAGCACACCCAGCCGCGCCGCCGCACCCAGCGCCGCCACCAGCGCCGTCGGCGTCGCCAAAATCAGCGCGCACGGACACGAAATCAGCAGCATCGAAATGGCGCGGTTCGCATCCTTCGTCAACAGCAGCACAATCCCCGCCAGCATCAGCACGATCGGCGTATACCACGCGGCATATCGATCGGTCAGCCGCATGATCGGCGTACGCGTCCGCTCCGCCTGCAGGATCATCTCCTGCACTTTGCCGAGCGTCGTGTCGCGCCCGGCTTTCGTAATCTCGATCTCCATCACGCCGGTCAGGTTGATCGTGCCGCCGAAGACCTCTTCGCCGGCCGACTTATCGACCGGAATCGATTCACCGGTGATGTTGGCCTGGTTCACGGTGCTCGCGCCGCTGATGATCCGACCGTCGCCGGGAATGTTGTCGCCCGGACGGACGCGCACCCGGTCGCCCGGTCGCAGGTCCTTGGCGTCGCTGTCGATCTCCTGCCCATTCACCAGCTTCGAAGCCCGCGTCGGCGCGATCCGCACCAGCGACTCAATGCTCTTGCGAGCGCCGATCGCCGTCCGGCTTTCAATCAGCTGGCCGATCAGCATGAAAAAAGCCACCGCGCCCGCCGCCAGATATTCGCTCATCGCCATCGCCGCCAAAACGCCGATCGCGATCAACTCATCCATGTGGCTATGGCCGCGCAGCAGATCGACAAACGCGGTGATGATCAGCGGCGTCGCCAACAGCAGGGCCGCCACCAGCGCCAGGCTGTCCCCGTGGAATTTCGGATCAATGCCCCAGCCCCACTCCGCGGGAATGCTCTGCGCCGCCATCGCCGCGACGAGCAGCATCCCGCCGATCAGCGTCAGGACGATGCGGGTGTTAACGCTGAAAAGGTCATGCGTGTGGGCCAGACCCCCGTGGTCGTGGTCGTGGTGCCCGTGATCATGGCCATGATCATGCTTGTGGTCGTGATCGCAGTTGGCATGATCGTGACCGTGATGGGCGTGATTGTGAGCGTGCGCGGCCTGACTCATGAATCGCAACTCCGACAGCCCCGATCGCCGGGCAAGCTCAAACACCGACCCGGCGGGGCGTTAGACATTAGAGGATAGCCGACACCGGCAAGCCGCGGCGACGGCCAACAGCCGCAGCCCGCCAGTCCGCCGTCGTAGCGGCCTGCGGCTCGCAGGCCGCCGAAAGACGCGCCCGGCGCACCAGCCAAATCGCCGATCCGCCATCAGCGCGCACCGTCGCCGCCCGACCGACGGCCGCCAGTTATCCCTACGAACTATTGGGTGGACTGGTTCGCCGAGTTCTCGGTTAGCCCATCGCCCGCCGGAAATCGGCTCGGCCCCGCCGGCTTACCGCTTCCCCACATCCGGAATCTGCAGGTTGTACGGCCGCTCCACATTGGCATACGCCTGCCCGCCCAGCCGACCCACCGCCGCCAGCTTGCTCGCGTCGATGTGCTGGTCCCCGTCCAGCAGCGCGTCGTCCACGTGGATCGCCACAATCTCGCCGAAGATCACCGTCGATGAGCCCGGGCCGCTGCCGATCTTGTACGTCTCGCGCAGCGTGCACTCGATGTTGATCGGCGATTCCTTCACCAGCGCCGGGGCGATAAACCGCGCCGGCGTCGGCGTCAGCCCGCTGAATTCAAACTCGCTTTCGCCCCAGGGCAGGCTCGCCCCGCAGCGGGCCATCGGCTCCGCGATCGCCGCCGTCACCGTCGCTACCGCAAACTCGCGCGTGTCGACCACGTTCACCAGCGTGTCCTTCTCGCCCCCGTTGCGATTCACGCCGCAACTGATCATCACCACCGGCGGATTCGCGCAGACCATGTTGTAAAAGCTGTAGGGCGCGAGGTTGCGCTTGCCCTCGCGCGAGATGGTGCTGGCCAGCGCGATCGGACGTGGACAGATGAAGCCGATGCAAAGGCGGTAGATGTCGGCCCAGCTCTTCTCCCCGGCCCGAACGTCAACGAGCATGAGCAGTATTCCCTCGTACATGAGACGGGCGCCGCCCGCTTCGTTCGCCGCCACGCCCCGCCACGACCGTCTCGCTCGCGGCGGCGGTGTTCGCCGTCATGTGCGGCGCTTCAGCCGCCGCGGCCCCGCCCGGGCCGACATCCGGCTTCGAATCGGCCGCCGCCAGCAGCCCGCGCACAAACTCAACCACATCCGCCCCCGCCAGTTCGCGCAGCGGATCGAGCACAAAGGCCCGCTCCAGCATCCGCGGATGCGGCACCATGAGCTCGGCGCTCTGGATCACCTGATCGTGGTAAAGCAGCAAATCAAGATCGAGCGTCCGCGGCCCATGCAGCTCGTTGCGAACGCGCCCGTGCCGCGCTTCCACGGCGTGCATCCGCGCCAGCAATTCCGGAGCCGAAAGCGACGTCGACAACTCGGCCACCGCATTCAGATAGAACGGCTGTTGCGCCGGGCCACCCACCGGCGGATACTCGCGCAGCGTCGAGCGTTGCAGCACAATCACATCCCCCTCCGCTTCGAGATCGCGCAGCCCGCCCAGAATATGTCCGGCCCGATCCTCCAGATTCGATCCGGCCGCGATGAAGATTCCGCCCGGCTTGGTCTTCATGGGGCTGTGCCTCGTAGGGGTTGGCAGATGACGTCGATCGATTCGCCGCTCAGCAAAATCAGTGTAAAGCCTTCACACGCCCTCGGTAGCCGTTGTGAATTGTTCTCAAAAGTCTGAAAGACCGCACGAATTCCGCTCGGCTCCGCTCGCATCCCCGCAAAAACAAACACGCCGCCCCTCAAAAGCAAGGGCGGCGTATGCGTTCCGTGCGACTCCCGCACACCCGCCCGCGGCTTAGTTCATCAACTTCGCGATATCCTGGAAAGTCACCACCACAAACACAATCCCGATCAGCGCCAGACCCGCCAGTGTGATCTGCGTTTGCGTCTTCAACGTCAGCGGCTTCCCGCGAATCTTCTCCAGAATCAGCAGCACCATCAGCCCGCCGTCGAGCACCGGCAGCGGCAGGAAATTCAGCACCGCCAGGTTCACCGACAAAAATGCGAAGAACAGCAGCAGCGTCCGCCAGCCGTTCGCCGCTTGCTCAATCGCCACGTTGAAAATGCCGATCGGCCCGCTCAGGTTCTCGGTGCTCACACGCTGATTCGCGACCTGCTGCATCGTCTGATAGGTCATGCTGACCTGCTGCACCGTCACCTTCAGCCCCATCCACAGCGCCCGAACCGGGTTGCCTCCCGCGCTCACAGGCCAGGTCACCGGCGTCTGCCCGATCGGGCCGGGCATATCCCAGCGCCCCGTACGCTCCCACATCTGCAGACATTCCGGCCGAACCTCAAACTCGATCGAACGCTCTTCCCCTTGCCCCAGATTGTCGGCATAGGTGATGCGGACACGCTGACCCGCCCGGTCCCGCAGGGCCGCTTCCAGCCCCGCCTGCGTCCCCACCAGCGCCACCCGATCTCCGCCCAGCGGCGCCGTCCGCTTGTCGGCCGCGGTCAGGATCATCGCATCCGTCGGCAGATTCAGTTCGCTCAAGATCGTCCGCGGCACCTGGATCGTCGTATCCAGGATCTGCCCTTCCACGCTGTATCGCAGCGGCACGCTCTCGCCATGCCGCTTCACCAACTCCAGATACACCTGCTCCCAGCGACTCACCTCAACCCCCGCCACCGCGATCAACTCCGACCCCGCGATGATCCCGCTCGCCGCCGCCGGGCTGCCGGGCTCCACCCGCGCCACCAGCAGCCGATCCGTCTCGTAGTTGAACGGGCGGTAGATGCCGATCGTCGGCCGCGACGCGCCAAACAGCCGCATCCGCTCCGCCGGCTCCGGCCGCACCGTCGCCGAAATCGTCTCGCCCTTGCGAGCGACTTCGATCGTCACCGGCTTGTACTCACTCGCCTCAATCTGCTCCAGGATCTCAGAGGGCGTCGGCGCGTTGATGCGATTGATCCGCGCGATCACGTCGCCATTTTTGAGCCCCGCCCGATGCGCCGCCCGCCCCTCGCGGATGCTGGCGATCGCCGCCCGCGGCACAAACCCCAGCAGGCTCGCATGCGGCTCGCGATTCACCTCCGTCGATAGATCCGCGACGCGCGTATCCGGCAACAGCCGGAACTTCGGCTGAATGTAGACGTCAAGCTCCGTCGTCGGCGCGTCTTCCGCGTCGCCGCTCGGCCGCGCCACGCGCATCGTCACCATCGCCCCCCGCGAACGCAGCAACGCCGCCTCGATATCAAGCATGCTCTTCACCGGCGCGCCGTCAATCGACAGAAAGCGGTCGTTCTTCTTCACGCCCGGCTTATCCCCGACCTGCGGCCAATCATCCCGCGCCGAAAGCTTCACCGCACAGTCAACGCCGATCGACTGCGCCTTCAAAACCGGATCATGCTCCGCCTTGACCACGATCGGTCGCGGCAGCATCACCCCATCCCGCTCCACCCCCAGCGTCAGCGGCTTGGTGCTCAGCACCTCCCGCACGCGAACATCCTGCCAATAGTCCACCTTCTGCCCGTTAATCGACTTGATCACATCCCCCGGCCGCAGCCCAGCCAGCTCGCCCGCCATGCCCGGCTGCACATACCCGATCACAGGCGCCACCAGCCGGTGACCCACCAGGAAAACCGTCATCAGCGCCAGCGCCGCAAACAACAGATTGAACACCACGCCCGCCGACACCACCAGCATGCGCGAGCCCACCGGCTTGTTCGGAAACGAGCGCGGATCATCGCTCAGCTTCACCTCGCCGGTCTTCTCGTCATAGTCAAAATCCGTCTCCCCCAGCATCTTCACATAGCCGCCCAGCGGCAGCGCCTGAAAGCAATAATCCGTCTCGCCCAGCCCGCGCGCCGCCAGCTCCTGCGCCGTGTAGTTCGGCCGCCCGCCAAAGGTCAGCCCCTCGCCCTTGCGCCAGCCGAACAGCCGCGGCCCAAACCCCACCGCAAACCGATCCACGCGCACCCCGCACCACTTCGCCGCCAGAAAGTGCCCCAGCTCGTGAACAAACACGATCAGCGAAAAGCCCGCCAGGACCTTCACAAACTGCCACGCAAAATTCGCCCAGGCCGCGAAGTCGATCGCGCCCAGCAGCAGCCCCTGCTGCGCAGCGCTCGAAGTCAGCATATCCATTGCCGTACCTCCTGACGGACGCGCGCGTCGCAGGCGAGCAGTTCGTCCAACGTCGGGTCGCTTTGCAGCGGATGCGTCTGCAACGCCCGCGCCGCAAGCCGATGAATGTCGCCAAAGCGGATGCGGCCTTCGAGAAACGCCTCGACCGCCACCTCGTTCGCCGCGTTCAAGACCGCCCCCGCGTTGCCCCCGCGCCGCGCCGCCTCATAGCCCAGCGACAGGCACGGAAAACGCTCCAAATCGGGCGCCGAAAAATTCAACTGTCGTAGCTCGCTCCAGTTCAGCCGTTCGCCGCAGGCGTCCGCCCGCAGCGGATAAGTCAAAGCATATTGAATCGGCGTCCGCATGTCCGGCGCGCCGAGCTGTGCGATGATCGACCCGTCCCGAAATTCGACCATGCTATGCACGATTGACTCGGGATGAACAACGACCTCAACCTGCTCCGCCGGCAGTTGAAACAGCCAGCACGCCTCGATCACCTCCAGCGCCTTATTCATCATCGTAGCGCTGTCAATCGTGATTTTCGGCCCCATCTGCCACGTCGGATGCTTCAAAGCCTCCGCAATCGTCGCATTTTCGATCCGGGAACGCTCCCACGATCGAAACGGCCCGCCCGAAGCCGTCAGAATCACCCGCCGCACTTCCTCGCGCCGCCCGCTCCGCAGCGCCTGAAACACCGCCGAGTGCTCGCTGTCCACCGGCAACAGCCTGCACCCCGTCCGCTCCGCCAGCGGCATCAGGATCGACCCCGCCACCACCAGCGATTCCTTGTTCGCCAAACCGATCGTCAGCCCGCGCTCCACCGCCGCCAGCGTCGCCGGCAATCCCGCCGCCCCCACGATCGCCGACAACACAAAATCCGCGTCGGTCTGCTCAACCAGTTCCACCAGCGCCCGCGCCCCGCCCCGGATGCGCGTCCCATTCAGCGACGCCCCGCGCAGCGACTCCGCCGCATCATCTTCCGACAGCGCCGCATCATGCACCGCGAATCGCCGAATCTGCTCGGCCATCTCGCGCCACCGCCGCCGCGCACCCAATCCAACTACCCGACACGACGGACCCAATGCCGCGGCCACGTCGAGCGCGGATTCCCCGATCGACCCGGTGGAGCCCAAGATCAGCAGGCGTCGTTGCATGAATCGCGGAAACTATAGCAGCAGAACCCCGCCCGCGCACCCATCCTTCACACTCGCCGCCCCCGCACCAGCCGCAGCCTGCCTCTCCACACCGCCCCCGGCCTCGTTGACGTTCGCCCCCGCGCGGTCTACGTTTCCATAGTTATTCTCGCGGCACCTGCCGCCGTGGCGAGCCCGCCTTGCTGGAGCCTCCCGGATGTCTCTGCGCCCCGCCCCGAATCGTCTTCCGCGTTTCTTCTCGGCGGCCTTCTGCACGGTCGTCGCTCTCCTCACCGCGCCGCTCGCGTCGGCCGCGGATTTTCTTGCCCCCGCCGAGCTGGCCGGCGCCAAACTCGCCAAGTATTGGCAGCTCGACCTCTCGCTCGCCCCAGGCCAGTCGCTCCGCCGCACCTTCCTGGTCGACGATCAGATCTACGCCTGCACCAACGACGGCTACGTCTTCGCCATTCATGCCCAGACCGGAGCGCTGCGCTGGATCAACCCGGTCGCCTCGCCGGCCTACCCGATTCAGCGACCCAGCCACGTCGGCAAGCAGGTCGCTTTCGTCCTGCCATCCGAAATTCAAATCTACGACCGCGTCACCGGCGACCCGGTCCAGAAACGCGCGCTCGGCTTTCCCGCCGGCGGCGGCGCCATCAGCGACGGCCAGCGCCTCTACTTCGGCGGCCTCGACCGCCGCTTCTACGCCCTCCGCACCGACAATCTCTTCACCACCTGGCGCGTCCTCACCGAAGGACAGATCACCTCGGCCCCCGTCCTCTTCGGCGACTACGTCTACTTCGCCAGCGAAGACGGCAAGGTCTACGCCTGCAATCGCGAAAACAAAAAGTTTCAGTGGAAGTACAGCACCTACGGCCCCATCACCGCTGACCTCGTCGTCACCGAAGACGGCGTCTACGCCGCCAGCCGCGACAACTCGCTCTATCTGCTCGACATCCTCTTCGGCCAGGTCCGCTGGCGCGCCCGCCTCGGCGGACCGCTCATCGACTCGCCCGCGGTGATCGGGTCAACCGCCTATCAGTATTCCGCCCGCGACGGCCTCGTCGCGATCGATGCCCAGGTCCTCGAAGCCGACGACCGCGTGCTCTGGACGCTCAAAGAGGGCCGCGCAGCGCTCACCGCCGACGA
>JALHOX010000058.1 GCA_022842805.1 Phycisphaerae bacterium
AGCGAGCCTGCGATTGTGCCGCGCGTCGGTGACCTGACGGCGCTGCAGTCCGCCTGTCGCGGCAAAATCGAGCTGCTGCTCGCCGAGAGCGAAGACGCCGAGGACAAGCTGATCGAAGCCCTCCGCGGCGAAGCGCTGAAAAACATCGCTGAGCAGTACATCGAGCTCGATTCGCTCGAGCCGCTGATCGCCTCCTTCGCGGGCGGCAAGACCGCGATCGAAGTCGGCGACGACGTCGGCGCGAGTGAGGTCGTCTCGAATGCAAAAACGATCAAAGGCCTGATCCCGGCGGCCGAGACACTGCTCAAACAATTCGCAAACTCGCCAGCCGGTCGGCGGGTCGAGGGCGACAAAGCGAGCGGCGGATCATCGGTCGGCGCCCCGGCCTCAACGGCCGCCCGCGACCAGCACCTCGCCGCGGCGATCGAGCTCATCCTGGAATTGCTGCACGTGAGCGACAAGCTCAGCAAATACACCATGCGCGAACGAACGATTTACAAAAAGTAGGGCCGGCTCCATCCGCCCCAACATCCCGCGAAGCTCGCGCACACGCCCCGGCCGCCGGACGCGACATGGATGGAAAACACCATCGCCGGGGGAAACCCGCCCGACTCGATGACTTGCCTCAGCTTCCCCGCCCCCCGCAAACCGCTCAGCCGGCGTTTAGCGTCCCCGGCGTGACGTGATTGCTGCTCGCCGCGATGCCGTAAGTCCCGCTGGCAACCGGAGTTTCGACCGTCGCCATGACCTCGGCCGTCGCCGCGGGCCGATCCGCGGTCAGCATTTCCTTCATCAGCCGCCCGACCTTGAATTTCACCGCTCGCTTGCGCGGAACGGCCACCTTTTGCATTGTCTTCGGATTCTGTGCTTGCCGCGCCGCCCGCTGGCGAATCTCAAATACCCCAAAGTCGCGGAATTCCAGCCGATTTCCGTTGCCAAGCTCCTCGACGATCGACTCGAGAAACTCCTGCAGCACCTGCTTCACAATGTTGCGCTTGTGGCCGGTCTTGGCAGAGATTCGGTCGACCAGATCTTTCTTGGTGACGGTCTTCATCGCGTACCCCAGCAGGCTTCGGCCGGCCTGATTCTTCGTGCCAGGTTTCATCCAATTACCGAAAGCAGCGCTGCGAGGTTGGAAGCGTCGTGCTGCTTTCCGCCAGTGCTCCGCATCTTACGGGAACCAGCGGCTCCGTTCAAGAATCCGCTTCCCGCGACGTTATCGATAAATCTCGCTGCATAAAGGCGTTACGCAATTCGCGCCCGGCTTTTCCCGGACCTGTCGCCGCCGCCCCGACGCTAACGCCGCTTGGCCGCCGCCGTGCCCGTTCCGCCGCCGCCCTTGGCCGCCGGCCCGCCCCGAGCGGCGCTCGCTCGCCGCGCCTTTTCAGTTCGTTTCGAGCCCGCCGACAGCTTCGCCGAAACGGGCGCTTTCCGCTTGCTCGCGGGGGACGCCGCTGGCTTGCGACCGCCCGCCTTCTGCGGTTGCACCGCATCCGGAAAGACCGTCGCCAGCACCTCGTCCACCGTCGCCGCCAGCACAAAAGTCATCTGCTCCCGCACGGCCTTCGGCAATTCGGCCAGATCGGGCTCGTTTCGCTTCGGCAGGATGACCGTTTTCAATCCCGCCAGGTGCGCCGCCAGCACTTTCTCCTTCACCCCGCCGATCGGCAAAACCAGGCCGCGCAGCGTGATCTCGCCCGTCATGCCCACGTCCGCCTTCGCCGCCCGATTCGTCAGCAGCGAAACCAGCGTCGACACCATCGCCACGCCCGCCGACGGGCCATCCTTCGGAATCGCACCCGCCGGAACGTGCACGTGAATATCCGTCTGCGACAACCGCGACAAATCGATGCCCCAGCGCTTGGCGTTGCTGCGCACCACCGAGAGCGCCGCCTGCGCCGACTCGCGCATCACATCGCCGATCTGCCCAGTCAGTTGAAACCCGCCCCGACCCGGCATCGCCGTCGCCTCGATGAACATGATTTGTCCGCCGACCGGCGTATAGGCCAGACCCGTGACCACGCCCGGCACACCGAGGTTCGAGGCCATCTCGCGCTCGAAGGGCCGCGGGCCGAGAAACTCCGCCACCAGCTTGGGCTCAAAGCCGCCCGCCTTCGCCCCATCACGCGCCACGCGCGCAGCAAGCCCGCGACAAATCGAGCCCAGCTTTCGCTCCAGCGTGCGGACGCCCGCCTCGCGCGTGTAGCCCTCGATGATCTCGCGCAGCACATCGGCCGACGGGCGAAACGCGCTCTCCTTCAGGCCGTTCTCCGCCGCCTGCCGCGGCACCAGATAGCGCTTCGCGATCTCGACCTTTTCCTCGATCGTGTAACCCGACAGCTCGATGATCTCCATGCGATCACGCAGCGGCGCATCGACCGGATCGAGGTAGTTGGCGGTGGCGATGAAAAAGACCTTCGACAGATCGATCGGCACGCCCAGATAGTGATCGGTGAAGTTGTGATTCTGGGCCGGGTCGAGCACCTCGAGCAGCGCCGCGCCGGGGTCGCCGCGCATGTCGCGGCCCAGCTTGTCCAGCTCGTCCAGCATCAACACCGGATTGCGCACGCCGCACTTGCGAATTTCCTGCACGATGCGGCCCGGAATCGACCCGATGTACGTTCGCCGATGGCCGCGAATGTCGGCCTCGTCGCGCACGCCGCCCAGCGCGATGCGCGCGAACTTCCGACCCAGCGCCCGCGCGATGCTCTGCCCGAGCGACGTCTTGCCCACGCCCGGCGGGCCGACAAAGCACAGGATCGGACCGCGCCCGTCCTGCTTCAGCTTGCGCACCGCCAGATATTCGAGGATGCGGCGTTTGATCTTTTCAAGGCCGTAGTGGTCTTCGTTGAGGATGTGCTCGGCCAGCTTCAGATCAAGCTGATCCTCCGACTCCTCGGTCCACGGCATTTCGATCAGCCACTGCAGATAGTCGCGCACCAGCGCGTGTTCGGGTGACGCCTGCGACAGCCGGCCCAGCCGATCGAGCTCACGGTTGGCCTCTTTCAACACCGCCTCGGGCATGCCGGCTTCGGCCACCTGCTTGCGCAGCTCCGCGATCTGGCTCGCCAGGCCGCCATCTTCGCCCTCGCCCAGCTCGCGCTGGATCGCCCGCATCTGCTCCTGCAGGAAGTAGTCGCGCTGCGTTTTGTCGATCCCCTTGCGGACATCGTCCTGAATCTTTTGCGACAGCCGCAGAATTTCGAGCTGGTTGTTGAGCGTCGCGTTGATCTTGCGAAAGCGGTCGCCGATGTCGAACGTTTCGAGCAGCTCCTGCTTCTGCACCAACCCCAGCGACAGATTCGCCGCCAGGTAATCGGCCAGGGCCGAGGGCTTGTCGAGCGAGCGCAGGATCGCCGCCGCTTCGTCGGGAATGTTGGGGCTTAGCTCGATGATCTCGAGCGCCGACTGCCGCGCGCTGTGGGCCAGCGCCGCGATCTCGATCCCGCCGTCGGCCGCCTCGTCGTGGGCGTGGATCGTCGCCCTCCAATAAGGCTCCGTCGTGATCATCTGCTCGATGCCGACGCGCTTCAGCCCGTGAACCAGCAGACTGTTGGTCCCGTCGGGCATGCGCAACAGCTTCAGCACCGTGGCCGCCGTCCCCACGCGATAGATGTCGTCGAGCGTCGGGTCGAGCGTCTGCTCGTGCCGCTGCGCGAAGACCGCCAGCAGCCGGTCGCCGGCCAGCACCGCGTCCGTCAGCAGCTTGCTCTTCTCACGCCCGATCGTCAGCGGCACGACCGTGCCCGGAAAGACCACCACGCCGCGGATCGGCAGGATCGGCAGCTCGCGCGGAATCTCCGTGGGCGCCGATTTGCCGAGTTCGTCGGGTGTGAGAATCAGATCGCCGTCTTGGGAATGGTCAGCCATAAGAGTCCCTGCACCCACTCGGTCAACATCCGGCTCGCATCCACCGCCGCAGGCAGCGCGATCTCGCGGAAAAACGGCCCCTCGTCGATCTCGAGAATGTGTACGCCCCAGGGATTCGGCAGCTCACGCGGCCGCGGTTGCTCGCGCCGCCCGCGGATCACGACGGTCGATGGGTCGGGCAGCTCGATCTGCACGCCCTCCAGCGTCACGCCCGATAGTTCGACGCAAATCAAAAACGCCCCGGGCGATTCGTACACGTTGGTCGCGGGCTGCCACGCGCCGCTGTCGCGATAGGCGACCAGGCGGCGCTGCAGCATCTCGTCGATCAGGCCGGCGTAGTTTCTCGACCAGCCGCCGGCATCTGAATCAAACCGATCCTTGGCCATCCGCACAAGCCTCCGAAAACCCGCGGGGCGTCGTCGAACGTGAGGAAGAGTGTAGCGAAGGAAACGCGCAGCGACGATGCAGCGCGGCGCAAGAGCAATATCGACCCCCGCAATGTATCGGTGTGCAGTGAGTAGCGGCCTGCGGCTCGCAGTCCGACGAAAACGCCGAATGGTCGCCCGGCGGTCACGGCAACGCGGAACGCTTCACCCAGTTCGTCGCCGCTTCATCGTTCGCAAAGTGGAACACGCGATGACCGCCCGCAATGAGTTGTTTTCGAATCGCCGCAACTTCGGGAGATCGAATCTCCCAGGTGATGCAGCCCGCCGCGTCGTACTCGACCCCCGCGTTGACTAGCGCGATCATGCGCTCCGGCACCCATGCAACGAGCTGGACTGCGTTTCCGACGTTCCCGCGTGAGTCGGTTACCTCCGATTCCAAGATGTCCAACCAAAACAACGGCGGCGGCGAATCCTCGAGATTGAGAAAGCCCTCGGTTTCTTCCGTGCCAAAGCCGAGCGTCAACGACCACTCTGGAAAGAAACTCAACAGGGCGCCGCTGGAGGGCCGTGTGGTGGGATCGCCGGCCATTTCCTGACGGATGCGCTGTGCACGCGAGAATCGCTCCAGGTACTCCGGTGTGGACTGGAGCGAGCCGTCTCCAAACCCCAGCCACCAGTCGGCGCGTAGCTCAAGCGCGGCTTCAATCCGGCAGACCTCAAAAGCCGGCGAGACGTTGCGAGGTGCCAAGAAATCCATGGAAACTGCTCAGATTCGGTGACTTTACGTTTGACCTTCTGCCGGCGAGGACTTTACTGCCAATCGAAAAAAAGTAGTGCAAGGCTTCAGCCTTGCACCACCAGTTCGAAGTCGCGAGCGTTTCAATCTTCAGCCCGCGCGCCGCGGGCCGCTACAACATCAACCGCCCGTCAGCAGCGTCACAAACCCGCCGATGTCGCCCACCGTCACAAAGCCGTCGTTGTTCACGTCGGCGTTGAAGATGTCGCAATTCGGGAAGGCCGCGGCGTACCCGGTCGGGTCGGTCAGCGCCAGCACAAATCCGCCGATATCGCCGACCGTCACAAACCCGTCGCAGTTCATATCGCCGACCAGCCCCGCCTCGCAGGCGTCGCCGATGCCGTCGTTATCGCTGTCGGCCTGGTTCGGGTTCGCAACGTCGACGCAATTGTCCGACACATCAAGAATGTCGTCGCCATCGACGTCGAGGAAGCCATCCGGATCATCGTTGTGGCGCAGGATGATGAAGCCCATCGCCGGCAGCGTGAAGCGGACCGACTGACCCTGCCCGTCATACGGGCCGAAGGTCGCCGTCAGCAGGCCGATCGGGCCGAGGCCGCTGCCGTCGTATCCCGCCGCCTGGCTATTCAGCAGCGTGTACCAGTCGCCCGCCGCCGGCACGCCGAGCTGATAGTTGTTGTAGGTGTTGTTGCCGAAGTTCGCGATCATCATCAGCCGGTTGCCGTTCAGATCGAAGCGGTGCCAGGCGATGACGTTCCCGCCCTCGTTGATCTGAATGATCGCGCGGCCCGCGTTGCCGTTCAGCCCGCTGTTGGTGTTGCGAATCGCGATCAGGTCGCTGTAGTAGTCGAAGATCTCGCGATACGTGTTCTTCTTCGACCAGTCGATGCGATCGCCTCCCGACGGAGTGCCCGAGCCGAAGTTGGTGTCCTCCAGCCACTCCGTGCCCTGCAACAGCGCCGGAATACCCGGCGACGTCATCACCACGCCGTTGCCCAGCTTCATCCGGCCCTTGGCGAATTCGCTGTCGTGCGGCGCCGTGTTGTCGATCGTCCGCACCGCCCGCTGCCCGCCGCTGCTGGTCCAAGCTTCGTCGTGCAGCTCCAGATAATTCATCACGAACAGATTGTTCAGGTACTGCCCGCTGGCGTTGATGATGTTCGCGATCTTGAACATCTCTGGGTCGCCAAAACTGGCGTCAAAGATCTCCTGCCGAAGATTGTCGGTGAAGGCGTCGTGCCACTGCGTGTCAAAGCCCGCTCCGCCCAGACTCACCGGCCGCGTCACCCACGGATCGTTCGGCAACTGCTCCGCGATGTTGATGTGGTCGATGTAGCGGTTGTCCATCATCCCGTTCAGCGCCTGCATCAGCGACCAGCCCGCAGCCTCCTGCGGCGGAATGTTCATGAAGTCGGTCGCGTCCATGCGGAAACCGTCCAGGTGATACTCCTCGAGCCACATCTTCGCGCTATCGAGGAAGTACGACCGAACCTGCGGATTGTCGAAATCGGCCTGCGAGCCCCACGGCGTCTCGACCGTCGGCGTATCGAAATAGATCTGCGTGCCGTCGAAGTTCCACAGAAAATTGTCACTGCCGCTGAAGTGGTTCCAAACAATGTCCATGATCACCGCAATGCCGTTGTTGTGCAGCGTGTCGACCATGAACTTAAAGTCGTCCGGCGTTCCCAGCCGCGACTCAAGCCCAAACATCGTGATCGGGTTGTAGCCCGCCGACCAATCCCACGGAAACTCATTCACCGGCATGATGTGAACGACGTTGACGCCGAGCTCAACGAGGTGGTCGACGTGCGCCGCGACATCCCGATACGTGCCGGGGTTCGAGCCGCTCGCGACCGGATCGTTGCGGCCCGAAAACGTGCCGACGTGCAATTCGTAAAGGACCAAGTCCTCAAACGCCGGCGGGTTCCAGTTCTCGTCGGTCCAGTTGTACGAGTTGGTGTTGATGATGAACGAGTTGTAGTTGTCGCCAGGATTCAGCCGACGAGCGCGCGGGTCGGAGTTCCACACCGCGCCGGGGTTGAAGAAGTACTTGTACATCTGTCCCGGCACCGCCCCGTTCACACGCCGCACCCACACCTCGCCCACCCGCACCATCGGGTCCGTCAGCCCCCAATTATTGAACTGACCGCGAACATACGCCTGCGTCCTGCTGGCCGAGGTCCAAACCTTGAAGACCACGCCGCCCGTCACCGGCGTAGCGCCGAGCGGGGCGTGGCGATAAGTCGTGTAATCAATCTTGAAGCCGCCATCCGTCGGCGGATCTTCAAACGTACCCGACTCGCTCAGGTAATCCGTGTCGCTCCCGTCGGTCAGCTCGATCCAGTAGTTCAGCGTCGTCGAGGCGTGCGCCGGAATGGTCGCCGTCCAGACCGCGTAGGGGCCTTTATCCCGCAGATAGACCGCATCGACAAAGCTGATCGCGCCGGCGTTATCGACCCGCACCCGGGCGGAGGTGATGTCAAAGCGGTATGTCTGAAAGCGAAGCTGAAACGACTGGCCATCCACCGGGCAGTTGGGCGTGCGATCGTAATGATCCGCGTGCGATACGCCCGCCCACTCGATGTTGTTGTCGTTGGCGGCAAAGAAGAGGATCAAGCCGAACACGGGGGCTAAAACCATCGCTGCGACTCCGCGAGTTTCGAAAGGTTCGAGGATCGAATCAACGATAACGACGCGATTGGCACCAGATCCGTCCTATTTCGAGGCGGACCCTTCACCAGCGCTTCGCACAAGTATAGACCGACGGATTCACGGTTCGATCACATTTCAGCCACTTTTGGCGCTACGGCTTCGTCGCCGGACGCCACAGACCCGCTTCACCCGCCACGCCGCTCGCGACCGCCCCGGCTTTACAGCCCTCCCCGGAGGGGGCCGCCCGCCGAGTTTCGCCCCCTCGGCGAAAATTTAGGATTGTTTTCGTCCCGCTTTGAGCGCATACTCTCCCGCACCTGCCAAGGTTCCTACTGAGGTTTTAAGTCGTCGAGTCAGCTCGGCCGGTTTGCGTATTCGTTTCCAAGCTCCATTCCGCCGGCCGAAGTTCCAGATTTTCATGAGTTCAATGACTTCGGGCGGATCGTCCGCGCGTGCGGATCGTCCGGCCCGATGTGTTCGGGTGAGTGAGGTAAGGGTGATGAAGAAGTTGTTTTGGCTCTCCGCCGCGGCGCTGATCGCCGTTGGCAGTGCGTCCGCGGAAATGATCACGTGGACAACCAGCCTGAGCGGCCCCGCCGAAGCGCCGCCGAATAACTCGCCCGGCACCGGCCTGGCGCAGGTCGATATCGACACCGTGGCCAACACCATGCGCGTTCAGGCCAGCTTTTCAGGGCTGATCGGCAACACCACCATCGCCCACATCCACGGCCCCACCGCCGTCCCGGGCGTTGGCACCGCCGGCGTCGCCACGCAGTTGCCGAGCTTTACCGGCTGGCCCGCGGGCGTCACAGCCGGCGTCTACGACAACACCTTCGACCTGACGCTGACAACGACCTACGCTGCAGGCTTCATCAGTGCCAACGGCGGAACGCCGCTCGGCGCGCGCGACGCGCTCATCGCCGCGATGGACGCCGGCCGCGCGTACTTCAACGTCCACACGTCCAGCTTCACCGGCGGCGAGATTCGCGGCTTCATGACGCGCATCCCCGAGCCGACCAGCCTTTCGCTGCTCGCTCTCGCTGGATTGAGCCTGATCCGTCGTCGCTAACCGCTTCGCGGTTTTGCTGAGCCGAATATCGGGGCCACACGCCGCGCAGTTGTTCTTTCGACTGCGCGGCGTTGTCCTGCGCATTTTTTCCTCTCTCTGCTTTCGATGAAGGAGCGCTTTCCGTGTCGATTCGAAATCGCATGTGCATCTTGATCATGGCGGGCGGTGCGGCATGCTCCGCCCTGGCTCACGAACAGCTCTTTCGCGCCGAGCTGGGTGGCGCCAACATGTCTCCCCCAACCCCGTCGACCGCTCACGGACACGTGACCGTGATCGTCGATTTCGATCTGGTGACGCTGCACGTCCAGGCTTCCTTCGACGACCTGTCGAGCGGTGCGACGAGAGCCCGAATCCACGGCCTCACGCCCATCGCCTTTGAGGGCGTCGCCGCATCCGCCGTGCTCGACCCGTCGCTGCCCTCCTTTCCCCTCGGCGTAACGGCCGGCATTTATGACGCCACCATCGATCTGACCACCGCCGACGCCTACAGCCCGGCGTTCATCGTCGCCAGCGGCGGAACTGTCAGCGACGCGCTCAACGCGCTCATCGCCGGCTTGCAGCAAGGTCGAACCTATTTCCAGATCGATTCGTCGCTCATGCCGAGTGGCGAAGTCCGCGGCTTCCTCGTTCAACACGGCCTGCCCGGCGACATGAACTGCGACGAGGTCATCACCGTCGGCGACATCGCCGGCTTCGTCCTCGCGTTAACCGACCCCGCCGCTTACGCAATTCAGTATCCCGGCTGCGACGAACACAACGCCGACATCAACGGCGACGAATTCGTCACCGTCGGCGACATCGGCGGCTTCGTCTCGCTCCTCACCGGTCGTTAGGCGAAGTTTCGCAGCGGTAGGGCGGGTTCCACCCGCCTCCGCGCCGGTCGAAGCCGACGAACGCCGTCGCGCCGAAAAACGCAAACGGCGGCTGAATTCCGCCCTCCCCCCAATTCTCCGTCACCATTCCCACGCCACGGGCAGCCACGCATACGCATCGCGATCCGGCATCACATACCCAATGCCCGGCCACGGCGTGTGATACAGCATCACCTTCGTCTGCTCGCGCGACACGCGCTCCAGCGTCGCACGGCGGACACGGGCGCCCTCGCGCGGGTCAAAGTCGAACTGCACGTGCCAATCCGGATGGCGCATGCTCATGATGTGGTGGTGCGCCACATCCACCAGCATCTCAAACTTTTCCCCGCCGCTCTCCAGCGCCACAGTCTGATGCCCCGGCGTATGGCCGCCGCTGCGATGCACCGAAAGCCCGGTTGATAGCTTTTCGCCGTCGCCCACGATCTGCAACTTGCCCGAAGCCGTCAGCGCCGCGAGCGCCTTCGCCGTGCTATTCGTGATCAACTGCTTGAACTGCTCGCTCATGCTGCTGCGGCTCAGGTCCGGCTTGCCGCTCCAGAAGTCGTGCTCGACTTTGTTCACGAAATACTTCGCGTTGGCGAAAACGAGCTTATCGGCCGCGTCGAACAAACCCTGAAAATGGTCGAAGTGCAGGTGGCTGAGGACCACGCCCGTGATATCCGCCGGCTTCACGCCAATTGTTCCCAGATGGCGAAGCAGTTGTCCCGGGTTGGTCGGGTTCCCGCCATTGCCCGCATCGACCAGCCACCACTCCGACCCGATCTTGAAGAGCAGGGGGCTGAAGTTGATCAGCATCGCGTCGGGCTGAATCAGCGCCGTGCGCAGCGCCGCCGTCACCGCCTCCTCCGACGCGTTCTCGCCCCAGTAGGGGTACGCGGGCAGCCGCCCCTGGCTGTCGCCGATCGAGTAGCACTCAATCTGCCCCACCCGAAAGCGATAGAAACCGGCCCCATTTTGCGCCGCCGCAGGGGCGCTCGTCGGTGCGTCCTGCTGCGCGAGTGCGCGGCTGGCGGTCGCCGAAATAGCAAGCGTGCCGATTCCTGCCAGCGCCTCGCGCCGGGTGAGAGCGTTCATCATGTCCATCGTCCTTTGAATCGCTGGGTCGAAAATCTCGGTTCGATCGTCGAAATCTTAGTTTGAAAAGCGGCGGGTGCCCTGCCGACGATTTGCGTCGGCATGCCCTCACGCGGTCGCCCGCTTCAATGCGAGTTCGCCCACAAAATCACCGCCACTCCCACGGCGATCCGATAGACGACAAACGGCGTGAACCGATGCTTTTGCACATAGGGCAAAAACGTCGCGATCACCCCCAGCGCCACCAGAAATGCGACGAACGTCCCCAGCCCCACCAGCGCCATGTGTTCCGCCGGTAGCGCCAGCCCAAACTTTTTCGCGCGCACCAGCGCCGCCCCCAGCAGCGTCGGCACGGCCAGGTAAAACGAAAACTGCGCCGCCACCCGCGGCGTCAATCCGGCCATCAATCCGCCCATGATAGTGCAGCCGGCCCGCGACATGCCCGGCCAGATCGCAAGACACTGCACCAGCCCGATGATCGCCGCCTGACGAAACGTCACGTCGTCCAGCGTCATCTCGCCCGATCGCCGAAACAGTCGATCGACGATTTCAAGCAGGATCGCGCCGGCGACAAACGCCCCGCCCACGGCCAACGGGCTTTCTTCCAGCGGCTCAAAAAAATCGTCGAATGTCAGCCCGACCACCGCCGCCGGCAGAAACGCGATCACGATCTTGATCAGCAGATGCTGATGCCACGCCGCCGGCGCCACGGTCAGCCGCTGCCAAATGTCGCGCCGAAAATAGAGCAACACCGCAATCATCGGCCCGACCTGCGAGACGAACAGCAGCGTTCGCCACAGCGGCGCCGTCGGATCGATTTGCAGCAGCGGATACGCGAGCACCATGTGGCCCGTGCTCGAGACCGGCAGGAACTCCGTCAATCCCTCGATGACCGCCAGCACCAGCGTGCGCAGAATATCCAACCCGTGCCTGTCCCTTCCTGGAGCAGTCGCGCCGAAGGCAGGCCGGGTTCCATCCGCCTCTTCACCGCGTGGGCAAGAAAAATGTAATCAGCTTCAATGAGCAAAGACGCGGGTGAGACCCGCGCCGTCCCGGAAGAATATCCGGCAATGCCCCCACTCGAAACTCTACCCGCGCCACTCGACTCAGGAGTGCACGGCCTGCCCGCGCATCATCTCATCATCCAGATCCGCGATGCAATCAAACGTCAGCTTCGCCGCTTCCACCATCGCGTCCTGATCGGCTTGCGAGAAGTGGCACGCGTCCATTCGCTGCTTGAATTCCATCCAGATCGGCCGCTGCGCTTCGCCATGCGGGTCGAGGTAGAGCATGCCCGGCCCCGGCGACAGGCCATACGCCGGCCCCACGCGCTTGGCGATAAACCGCGCGCCGTTCTTGCTGCCCTCAAAGACGTAATACACGCCCAGCAGCGCCATCGAGCCGGTGCGCCCGAGCGACTGAATCTCGTGAATCAACCGCTGCGTCGCCCCCTTCGGCTGCGCCGTCTTCGGATCGCGACCCAGCGCCACCAGATCGGCGTGCAGATTCGATTCCTGAAAGAGCGTGTCCTCCAGCACCTTCGCCAGCATCGGCTGGCTCTCGCGCAGCTTGCGGGCCTGCGCCTCCAACTCGCGATGAATCAGATAGCGCTGCTCCAGCATGTCGCAATAGAGCTCGCGCGGCAAAACACCGCGGACCAGCGATTGCTCCAGCGGTCGGCTCTCCGCGTGCTCGTGGTGCGGGGCGGTTTCTTCGCGAAGCCGAAGCATGATGCCGGTCGGAGCGGTCATGTGTTCGTGTCCCAATATGCTGGCTGGCCAATCAAACGGAAGGAGAAGTTCGTCGCGCGGGCGGGGTCCCCGCTATACGGGCGGACTTTAGGTGATCGATCCACTTCAGGCCGTGGTGCAGCCGCGGTAGAGAACCACCGGCAGGACGAGCCAGGCCACGCCCTTCAGGAAGAAGAATGCAAATCCGGCAACGCCCAGGCGAGCGGCCCAACGACTCATGGCGAACTCTCCGCGATGAGGCTGGCTCCGTCGCCAGCCATGGGTGTAATACTATTCATACAACAGGTGCGTTTGTCAAACGCCTCTGAAAAAATGCGCATCGCACTGCATTCAGGTGCGACGTTTCTCGCGCCGAATCGCGTCGGCCGATCGCGTCCGATACTCTCCCCGTTTCCTCGACGGGATCGCCCGTGTGGCCCCGCCGGACCGGATTCTCTCTGAGTCATCGACCAATCGCACCCTTGGTTTCATCAATCGCGAACGACGTCTCAAACCAGCCCCCGGCGGTCGCACGCAGCACCGCGGGCCCGCGCCGCGTGCTGCTTTCGCTCATGCTCGTGGCGGCGGCTGTCGCGGCCATCTACTGGCTGATGCGCGAGCAGCGGCTGCGCTGGATCATCGAGCAGGGTCAGGCCACCATCGTCGTCGACGCCGGCGCCGCCGACCTCTCCACCACCGTCGAGCGCTGGGTCGGCGCCACGCAAAAAGCCTGGCCCACCTCCGACGATAGTCTGATCGCCGCGCTGCTCGACGTCGGCCCGGCAAAATCGCGCCAAGCCCGCGCGATGCTCGAGCGCGTCGCCGACGCGAGCTACGGCGAGCGCGAGGACGACTGGCGCCGCTGGGAGAGCAATCGCGAACGGGCCCGAAAGGGACAACAGGACTTCGGCACGCGCGGCGAGCGCGTCGCGCTGCGGCCGCGTTGGGAAGCGGCGATCGGGCTGACGTCGTGGTTCTCGTCCATCATCGCGCTCGACGGCGAAATCTACGTCCCCTCGCTGGGCGGCGTCTTTGGACAGGACAACGACGCGGCCGACGGCATCGTGAAGATCAGCGGACGCGAGGGCCGCACGGAGTTGATTCAGCCACCGCCCGTCGGCGGTCGGGTCGACGTGATCGGCGTCAGCGCCGGCGATGAGCGCGTCTTCGGTGCGTGCCTCAACGGATTCGTATTCGCCGTCGATCGCCAATCGGGCCTGCAATGGTTCGGCCGCGCGGGCGAGGAGCTTTGCGGCGGACCGATGAGCTGCGACCTCAATCGCGATGGCGTGCTCGACGTGCTGGTGGTGAACGGCGAAAACCGGATCGTGGCTCTGGCCGGCGGCGATGGCAACGTAATGTGGCGCAGCCCCCGGCTCGACAGCGGCGACGCCTCGCGCGGGGCGGTGCTGTCGGCGGGCGCCGGCGAAATCTGGGTCACATTGCCCGGCGGTTTTGTCGGGCAAGTTTCTCCGGCCAACGGCGCGCTGCGCTGGTCGGCGCGCGTGCCGAATGGATGTCTGAGTGGGGTAACGGTGGCCTGGCCGGGGACCACGACGGCGGGCTACCTCGCCGATCGCGACGGACGCGTCTGGGCGATTCTGCTTTCGCGCGGCGCGACGCCGGCGCTTGTGCAGCTTTCCTCCGCCGACCCGCGCGGGCGCTCTTCGATGGCGGCGGTGCGCACGCTGCGGATGGCGGGCGGCGCCGCGGATCTGGTGCTGTCTACGCTCACCGGCCGCTACGACGCGGGCGATGGCGCGGTTTTCGGTTTGCAGGCCACGGGGATCGCGTGGCAGATTCCGCTGGAGGCGGCGATGTGGGGATCGCCGGCGATCGCCGATTTGAATCGCGACGACGGCGGCGAGGTGGCGACGCTCGGCATCCTGCCGCCGGCTCGCGAAGGCGAAGCGGCGCGCGGCCGGCTGCGCGTGCTCTCGATGAAGGGGCATCTCGTGCGGCAGCTCGATCTGCCCGCGGCGAGCGAGTGCAGCCCGCTGGTGATCGACCTGGATGGCGACCATCGCAGCGAGCTGCTGATCGCCGATCAGTCGGGCATGCTGCGCTGCTACGAGACATTTAGCGGCGGCGCAATCGAATGGGGCAGCCTGGGCGGCGACCCGCATAACACTCGCAACGCCGAGGCGGCCTATTCGTATGGGCAGACGGTGTTTGGCCGACAATGGTCATGGCGCGGGACGGGGCGGCGGTGAGAAGGGGAATAGCGAATTGCGAATCGCGAATAGCGAATGGAAGAGGGGCGGGGGGGGAGTTGCG
>JALHOX010000059.1 GCA_022842805.1 Phycisphaerae bacterium
GCGTCGTCACCGTGAACCTGGCCGGTCATCGGCTGCGCCTCGGCAGCGGAGCGATGTCCTATCTCGAAACGGACGCCGCGGGCAACACCCTGCGGGCGGGGACGGTGCTCTTCGCCAGCACGCCGCTCACGCTCAACATCACCTCGGGCACGGCGGTGTTCGATGCGGACCTGAGCAGCGGCTTGTCGATTCAGTATCAGACCTCGAACAGCCCGCCCTTCTTCGGCGTCGAGCAATTCGTGCTCTCGCTCTCGCAGACGCTATTCGCAGAGCGCACGCTGCCCTCGGGCGAAGCGTTGGAAGACGCCTGCTTCCCCGACGGCACCACGCTGCATCCGTACTCTCGCTCCCCCGGCAATCCGTGGCTCGCGGGCGAATGGAACGCGGAGAGTGCGAACATCGTCGGCGCGACCGGCGGGATCACGCCCTTCGAAGGCGCCACGATGCTGCGTGTGAATTCCACGGGCGGCGTCGCGTCGCAAGTCAGCCAAATTCTGGATGTGAACGCGTGGGCGAGCCAGATCGACGCCGGGCTGGTGCGTCTGCGTACGTCGGTGCGGGTCAACGCCGCCGCCGCCACGACCGCGCCGTCCATTTCCGCGCTCGCCGGAACGTCGCAAACGGCGGTCGGCACCGTGAACCCCGTCGGCGGTTCGATCGTGCCCGGCTTTAACCGCGCAATGGTCAGCAGCGCCACCGACGCCAACCCGGCCACCTGGCAAATCATCAGCACCAAACTGCGACTGCCCGCCGGAACGCGCTATGTGCATTTCGAACTCGCCGGGATCAACGCGACGATCCCCGCGCCGGGTCTGTTCTTCGACTGCGCAACCGTTGAGCTGCGACGATTCCTGCCCGGCGACCTGAACGGCGACGGCTTCATCAGCGTCAGTGATATCTCGGGCTTCGTCCTGGCGCTCACCAACCCCGATGAATACGCCGCCCAGTACCCCGACGGCGACATCGAGAACGCCGACATGAACCTCGACGGCGTCATCTCCGTTGGCGACATCGGACAGTTTGTGGAGGCGCTAACGGGCATCTGAGCCTCGAAGTGCGCGGCAAATCATTCAGGCCCATGCCGACGGAAGATGCGTCGGCATGGGCTTTGCGTTGCGCCGGAGTGTCTCAACGAAAACAGCATTTCTCCGGAAGCGGGAGCAGCAACTTCGTGAGGTGTGTCCTAGCTGTGCCACAGGATGCCCGACCTTGTGTCTCCGCTTCCCGCAGCTCGAACGCAGCAGCACTCCTACGGCACAATCACCGCCTTGCCCGTCTCCCATCTCGCCACAGCCGCCAGGCTTTCGTTCACCTGCGAGAGCCCGAAGCGGTGCGTGATTAGCTCGTGAAACGGGTAGCGCTCGCGACGCGTGCGCAGCAGCTCGATCGCCGCGGTCCAGTGTTGCGGCTGGCTGCCGTACGAGCCGGCGATGGTCAGCTCTTTGCGGACGATGAGGTGCGGGTTGAGCGGGGTCGGGCCGTTGTCGCAGTATTGGCCGAGCACGAGATACTTCGCCCCGTCGCGACAGAGCTCCCAGCCCTCGCTCACCGCCGCCGGAATGCCGACGCACTCGACGACGTAATCGGCCCCAAGCCCGTGCGTGTGATCGAGAACGATCTTGCGGCGGGCGGCGGGGTCGGGCACATCGGCGATGTCGATCACGATGTCGGCCCCGAAGCGCTTGCAGCGCTCCAGCCGGTCGCGCGGGCCGCCGATGACGATCAGCGGATTGGCCCCCGCCTCTTTCGCCACCGCCACCGCCGCCAGGCCGACCGGCCCCGCCCCCTGCACCACGACCGACTCGCCCCACATCATCGGCAGCTTTTCAAACCCGTGCACCGCCGTCACCAGCGCGCAGCCCGCGCCCACCAGCGTCTCGCTCGGCAGATCATCGGGCAGGCGAAAAACCGCCGTATCGCCGTGCAGAAAGTGATATTTCGCGTAGCCGCCGAGGAAGTGCGGCGGCGCGTCGCAGGGCGTGGTCACGCCATAGGCCTTGCGATTCTGGCAGCGGCTGGGCAGACGATAGACGCGGCAATAGCGGCACGTGCCGCAGGTGCGGCCGACGGTGAACGAAACGCGATCGCCGACGCGACAGGCGTTGCCGAGCCAGTCGGTCTGCGTCGCGCCGCCGCCCATCGCGGCGACGCGGCCGACGGTCTCGTGGCCGAGGATGACGGGCAGCGGAATCTTGAGCTCGCCGCGATGGAGATGCACATCGGTCCCGCACATACCGGCCAGCTCGACCTCGACCAGCCATTCGCCGGGCTTGAGGTCGCGCGGCAGCGGATAATCGCGCACGGCGATGGGCTGATTAAAGGCCTGCATGACGGCGGCGGGCGCGGCGGCGGGAATGGTGGACATCGATCGATTGCTCCAAAGTAGGGCGGGTCTCGCCCGCCTCCTGCGTGCGACGGCGCGAAGGCGTTTGCTGAATCTAAGTTGTACCCGCCGCGGCGCGTGGGGGGCCAGCGGGTTACTGGATCATCCCTTGGCGTGCCCGCGTCGCGTATTCACGGAGCCAGTCCGGCATGCTGGTGCGCGCAAGAAAACGATCGATCAGGGAAAGCGCACGAGCCGCAAGTTCCGGCGACTCAACTTCGAGGAGCATGCCAATATGTCCCAGGCCGTGCAGTGCGCTTTCAACACATGTGCTCGTGCGGCATCGCATCAGTGCGGTTTCTAACACTTCCATGGCCGGGTCCACGAGGTGCGGACGCTCGATGGGACGCAACGCGGCTGTGTCGATTCCTCCCATGTCCCAAATCATGAACACGACGGCATCAATCGTATCGAGGGCAATCTGCTTCTCGGCTGGCTGACGGCCGCGATCGCAGCAGAGTCGGTCAAAGAGTTCGGTGTAGAGGGTTGCAACGGACGAGATCGCCGCAATCTGCATGTCGACCGGCACGCTGGGCACGGTGATCGCTGGAAAGAACTGCGAGGCACACCCAAACATGAACCGGAAGCCGTCGGTGAGTTGTCGGTCGGAGTAGCGCTCGGCGAGAAATGCGGGCGTGCGAAAAAGGCGAGTGATGTAGTTCGCCAGCAGCGTCGGATCAAACTCGCAGAAATATCGCTCCACAGCCATAAGCTCATCGAACTCATCATCCGACGTTGAGCTTGAGTCGCGCTTGAAGTTGGCGTAGCCCTGCGTGAAGCAGTAATCGACCCATTCGTCGAATGTTGGTTGTGAAGCACTAATCGCTGCCACTACCACCTCCGCCCGAGACAATCGTGCTATTCGCGCCGGCAGCGGCCGATCAAAAAAGGACCCACGCCTTATGCACCGCCGCCAGCCCGATCATCTTATTCGGATACGACCCACAATCCCGCCCCGTTCGGAATAGCGGCGAATGAGACCCGCCCGCCACGCCTAAATCGGCAACATCCAATAGATCGAGTTCATCAGCTCGACATACACGATCCATAAATATCGCGTCAGTTTCAGAGTACATGCCCAGCGTCCCGCCACAACCGCGGCGATTAACCATGCCGTCCCGTGCAGATCGGCCGCGGGCGTCAGGGTTCGCGCGAAGCGAAATGCCCAATAGCCGATGATGACATACGCGCCGACGCCCAGCGACTGGCTGACAGCCTCGTGCGCCCAATATCGCCAGGAGCCGATGTACACCGGTTCGGCGAAGAGCGCCGCCGCCACCAGCAAAAGCGGTAGATACGCCGACATGGCGATGACGACACCGGAAAACAGGATCGCCGTCAGGTCCCACGGGCGCTGTGTTTTCGGCGGCACGCGCCACCAAGTCAGCAGCACCGATGCGAGCGCGAAAGAGCCGAGTATTTCAATGGCGACCGACGCCAAGACAAAGCCGGCGACGTTCGTCACGAAGTACCTCAGTAGGTACTCCTGATCGAACGAACCAAACAGGCGGCGTGCTACGGTGACAACGACGATGTGCCCGATCACCAGGATGGCGATCTGTGTCACCAGTAGTGGTCGCGCGACCCGCGCAAATGGAACAGTGAGTGATGCGTGTTTCCCGGCGGCTCGGCTTGGCCAACGCATCAGCCAGAAGACTCCGCCCAAGATTTCGCCGATGGATCCCATTCGCTTGGCGACCGGATGTCCGGGGGCGAGTTCGCCCGCGGGTGGCGTATGCGACTCCGGTGTTGGACCCATGTCGTCGTTCCTCCCGGCGGTTACGCAAGGGCTCTGTCAGCGTCGCAGCGACTGGCGATACCTTATCTACTGTCGGTTCGCCGACCCCCGAAATCGCGCGAATGCGAGGGCGATCAGGACCGGCACAAACACAGCGTAACTCACCCAGATCGGCTGCCGCCACTCGCCCGTCGCGGCGCGGATCGCATCGGCTTCCAGGGCGAAGATCATCGATAGCATCAGCCAGCGCCAGGGCGAACTCGCGGCGAGCGCGATGCCCGGGACCAGCCAAGCGGCGTACCAGAAATGGACCGTCGGCAAGATCAACAGCAGGCCGCCGAACAGCCGGCGTTGCATCGCGGCTGCGTCGGGTTTGTCGCGGAGGCTGAGCCCGACGATGACGGCGAGCGCGAGCGCCGTCATCGCGAGGCGTCCCGCACGCGGGTCAGCCAGCGAAAGGGCGGCGCTGAGCGGCGCGAGCAGCGTGTCGATCCAGCGCTGCCCGAGATCGAGCGTGCGAAACTCCGTCGCAAAGTTCAACAGCGGCGAAAACGCGTGCGTGTCGAGCGGCGCGAAAGTCGCCAACGGCGCAATCGCGATTGCGAGGGCCACGACAAGCGAAAGGGGGGACCAACTGCGGCGAATCGCCAGCACCGCCAATCCGCCGACCCATTTCGCGCCGATCGCCAGCGCGAGGCCGAGCGCCGCAATCGCGAAGCCCCGCCATGCTCCGATTCTCGGCGACGAAGTGGCGACGGGCGCTGCAGCGGCCAGTGCCGAAGCCCCGCGCGGTTGCTGCACCCACAAAATCATCGCCAGGCCCAACACCAGCAACGCGTCGAGGTGCGCCTCATGAGCAAAGGAGCGCAGCACCAGCGGGCACAGGGCGTAGCGCGTCGCCGCGCCGCGCCCGATTCGCCAGAGGACGCAGATCGTCGCGACGTCCGCCAGCACGACAAAGAGCTTCATTGCCGCGACGGTCGCCGACAGCCGCACGACGCACGAGAACAGCCAAAGCTCCAGCGGCGGATAGATCGCGGCGTGGTCGGGGTGGTTGATGTGCGGCCAATTCGCATCGCGCAGCGGCTCGAGTTGCGGCGAATCGGGCGGCCAGCGATAGGGATCCTGCCCCGCTGCGACGACCCGGCCCTCCCACAAGTATCGATAGAGATCGTCAGACGGCGCCAGCGGCAGCAGCAACAGCCGTGCGAGGATTGCGATCACCAGCATCGTGGCGAGTTTGCCGCGACGATGGTGGTCAGCGCCCTGATCCGCGTTCGGCGCAAGCGCGAGCCATGCGAGCGTTGACGCAAAAAGGGCCGCCTGCTGAATGCGAATCGCGAGTTCGCCAGGGAGCCCGGCCGTGAGGGTCGCCGCGAGCGGATAGAGCAGAATCAGCCAGGCCGATACGGCGACGAGCGACATTTTGGAAGCCTACTCGCTGCTCGCGTGCGCTTTCGCGGCGCGCGTCGTCTTGATGTGACATTCCGTTGTGAGCCGTGTTTCACTGGCGCCACAGCTCACTAAGCCGTGGCACCCGCAACGACGCAACTGCGCCCACGCGCGGCTTTCAGTCGCCGGGCGCCTTCGCCAGCTCCGGCGCGAGCTGCTTCAGCTCGACTCCCGCCGCCTCTGCATAGCGCTTCGCGAAGTCGGGAAGCGTCTTGCGCGTCACGAGTTCGCACGGCACGATGATGGTCGAGCGGTCGCGGTCGCCGCCCGCGAGTTCTTCGAACGCGGCACGAGCGGCCTCCGCGGCGAGAAAGCCGTCGAGCGGACCGGCGAGCGCCAGCGCACGACCGCTCAGCAGATCGTTCCAGAGCGTCGGCTCGGCGCCGAGCGTGAGATATCCGGCGGCCTCGGGCAGCTTTACCGCCGGCGACTCGCGCCAGGCGGCGCTGCTCAGCGTGACGATCGCTCCGCAACTGGGGAACTGCTCAAACGCGGCGTCGATCGCGCGGGTCCACCGCTCGCCGCGTTTGACTTCGATCTCCACCAGCCGTCGCGGATTTCCGGCCGCCTCGGTCAGCGTCTGAAATCGCCGCAGCGCGTCCTGGGTCAACTCGTGCTGTCCGCCGTGGTGGATGAGGGCGTAGCTTTGCCGATCGCCGAAGACCGCGCGCATCGACCCGGCCAGCAATTCGGCCCCGGCGGCGGCGTCAGTGCGGGCGTGGCGAAAGCTGCTGACCGGCGGCGGCAGCGCGTCGCCGAAGGTGACCACGATGATCGAGAGCGACTTTTCCCATTCGAGCAACTCGCGCGCTTCGGCGTCGTCGGACACCCAGATGATGCACGCGGTCGCGTCGCGCAGGGCGCGTTTTTCAAACGCCGCCCGAACCGCCGCCTCGCCCAGCCCGGCCCGTTCGATGTACTCGAAGCGCGATTGCGGAACGCGCGAGACATATCGCTTGGCGGCGGATTCGTAGACGAGCGTCAGGCCGCGCTCGGCGGGCGGCCCGATCATCACGATTCGCCGTGCCTGAGGCCGGGCGGCTTCGATCGGGGCGCGGGAGTTGCAGGCCAGCCCGCTGCCGCCCAGGAGCAGCGCTATCGCCGCCCACGCCGTCAGGGCCAGGCGGGCGGGCGATGGGGCGAGCGCTCGTGAGGCCGATAAATAGGACGGTTGTCGGTTCATTGCGACCAAGCGCCTCCAGAATGTGCCGGACCGGCGGCCCTTCTCACGCCCGCCACCGGGATTGCCGATGGGGTTATAATTCAAATGTCTGCGTGCAGAAACCGCGCGCGAAGCGAGCAAAACCGCTCGCATCGCTTCTTTGCAGTATCTTCGGAGTGGCCCATGCGTCGCTTGCTAACCGTCGGATTTGTGGTGGTGACATTCAGCATCTGGACGGCCATCGCTCAGGTCGCCACGACGGGCACGGGGACGGGCACCACCGGCGTCACCAACGCCAACGCCAGCCTGGCCGGCAATAGCTCGACCACCAACCTGCGCACCGCGAACGATCGCAATCCCGGTCGCCGCATCCAATCGGCGCTTTCGCGCCATCGCGAAATCACCGATGCGCGCGTGAACGCGGCCCGCGGCGGCGGCAACGACAATCGAAATTCGAATTCGTCCACCGGCGGCACCGGCACCGGAACCACCACCGACAGCACCGGCGGCCTCGGCGATCTGCTGGGCCTGCTGGGCGGGTTGGGCGGCACGACCGGCACCGGCACCACCGGCGGCACGAGCGGGCTGGGCGCCGATATCAACGCCCTGATCTCCCTCGCCCAGGCCGCGGGCATCGACATTTCCGGGTTGCTCGGGTCGCTGGGCGGCGCCACGGCGCAGGCGCGTCAGCCCGCCACGGCGAATGTCGACGACATGTCCGTCGAGCGGCTGATGCAGCTCCGCCAGGAGATCACCAATCGATCGAACGTGCTCGACCCGACCAACCGCTCGCAGACTTCGACCACCGATCGATCCTTCCGCCTGCGGCTGGCCGATCGCATGACCACGACCGTCTTCACGGCGCTCAACCTCGCCGTGCGGCAGCGTTTCGTGATCGACGCCATCAAGGACGGCCTGCGACCGCTCTTCCCGAACCTGCAAAATACCGATAATTCCAATGGGAATTCGAACTCGAGTTCCAATTCGAATGTCAACGTGAACAGCAACGGCAGCTCCGGCGGCGGGACGGTCGATGATGTGACGCCGCCCAACGCCAACGGAAACTCCAACTCGCTGGTCTAGGATTACTGCAGCGAGTTCAAGTCTGAATCGAACGGAATCGTTCGCGACGTGATCCGATCCGGCGTCGCGAAGTTTGACCGATGTATGCCCAGCCCGCGCGATCCGTTTTTCGGGTCGGCGTCGTTCCGCGCGCGACGGGCGCGCTGCTTTCGGGAGCCCGGAAGATGGCCAATCTCGCCGATCGTTTCAATCGCGTGCGCCGCCTGGCCATGGTCGGCGCGGTGTTCATGACATTTCTCGGCCTCGCCGCCGCGACGTACGGCGTGATCGAGCTGGGCCGCGCCCCGGCGGCGCAGCAGATGGGCATCGCCTTCGTCATCGCGGGCGTTGCCTGCATCGGCATGGCCATGCTGACCTATTCGCTGGTCGTGCTGGCTCACAAATTCGTCAACAACTCCTACCGCATGTACGACGCGCTGCTCGAAATGACGCAGGCCATGAAGCGCCATTCGGATTGGCTGCACGCGATCAGCGAACACAGCTCGCAGTCGGAATGGGTGAAACGCATCATCTATCGCGAGAAGGATTACGAGTTTCTGCGCGACACGATTCAGGGCATGATGGTTCGCCAGGATTGGGAGGCGGCGGACCACTTCATTCAGGAAATCGAGGACGAATTCGGCTATCACGACGAGGCCGCCAAGCTGCGGGCCGAGGTCGAGCGCGTCCGCTCCGCCACCACCGAAGAGAAAGTGCAAAACGCGCTCGTCCGCTTCAACAAGCTCTGCGGCGAACGGCATTGGGACCGCGCCACGCGCGAGATCGAGCGGCTGCAAGCGCTCTTCCCCGGCGAAGCGCGAATCACGTCGTTGCCGCAGGAGTTGCAGAAGCGCCGCGATCTCTACAAGAGCGCGCTGATGAAGCACTATCAGGAAGCCGTGCGCATTCAGGATGTCGATCGGGCGCACGATCTGTTGATCGAGCTCGATCAGTATCTCTCGCCCGCCGAGGCCGACGGCCTGCGGCAATCGGCCCGCGGCATCTTTCGGGCCAAGCTGCACCAGATGGGGGCGCAGTTCAACGTCGCCGTTTCGGAGCGCAACTTCGAATATGCGATCGACGTGGGGCAACAACTGGTGCGCGAGTTTCCGAATACGCGCTACGCCCGCGAGATCGAGGACATGTTGCCCAAGATCCAGCGGCTCATGGGCAACGGCCACGCGGCGGAAGCGCATGCGGTCGCTTCGAATTAGTAGCGGCCGGCGGCTCGCCGGCCGAGTAGCGGGCAGCACAGTAGCGGCCGGCGGCTCGCCGGCCGACGAGCGGGCTGAAATGGGTGGACTCGACTCGCGAAGCGACGAATTGGTGTGCGGGGGTAACCGTCGGCCTGCGAGCCGCAGGCCGCAACCTGATTCCTCCGAGCCCTCTCCGTGACCGCTGACGCCGGCGCGAAACTCGCCATCGCCGCGCTCCGCGCCGTCGTCGCCGGCCAGGTCCTCCCCGCCGACGAGGCCCGCGCGCTCTTCGACGCCATCATGGACGGCGCGGTCGAGACGCCGCTGATCTGCGGCCTGCTCGGCGCGCTCGCCACCCGCGGCGAAGCGGTCAGCGAGGTCGTCGCCGCCGCCGAGGCCATGCGGGCGCGAATGGTCCGGGTGCAGCTGCCGGCGGGGGGGATTCATGCCATCGACACCTGCGGCACCGGCGGCGACGGCAAGCCGACCTTCAATATCTCCACCACCGCCGCCATCGTCGCGGCGGCGGCCGGCGCCACCGTCGCCAAGCACGGCAATCGCTCGCATGTGCGACCCAGCGGCTCGGCCGAGGGCGTCGCGGCGCTGGGCATCTCCGCCGACGCGCCGCTCGAGGCCATCGAGCGCTCGCTCGCCGAAGCACGGATCGCGTTTCTCTTTGCCCCGCGGCTCCACCCCGCGATGAAGCACGCCTCCCCGGCTCGCGTGGCGCTGGGCATCCGCACGATCTTCAACCTGCTCGGCCCGCTCACCAACCCCGCGAGCGTCCGCCGCCAACTGGTGGGCGTGCCCCGGCCCGATCTCGTGCCCCTCATGGCCGAAGCCCTGCGCCACCTCGGCTCGGAGCGGGTGCTCGTGGTCCACGGCGAATGCGGCGTCTGCGACCTCACCCTCGACGGCCCGACCCGCGTCGCGGAACTGGATCGCGGCGTGATCCGCGAGCGCGTCATCCGACCCGAGGACGTTGGTCTGCGCTCCGCCCCGCTGGCGGAGACATTCGTCAACTCGGCACACGAAAGCGCCGCCGTGGTTCAGCGCGTGTTGGCGGGCGACCCCGGCCCGGCCCGCGACACGGTGGCCTTCAACGCGGGCGCGGCGCTGTGGTCGGCGGGGGTGGCGCCTGACATCGGCAAGGGCGTGGAGCTGGCACAAGCGGCGATCGCCGATGGGCGGGCGCGCGAGACGTGGATGTGCTGGCGGCAGATTTGCCCGGCGTGAGGCGTCGGCATCGGTTCACGGGCGCAACGCTGTTTCACGTGAAACACGTTTGCGCGACGCAAACCGAATGCCATGCGGGCTTGGAGTGGTGGAGATTGGCGGATTTGGGCGGGTGGCTCACGTACGCGCTGACGCATGACCCGTGGGCAGGGCCTCGGGCTGGAACGACAGTGGTGATAGTCGAATGGCTCGTCGCATCATGCTGTTTCACGTCGCAGATGTTCGCCCGATTTCTCGGCGAGGTTTAGTTCTATTGTTTCCTGGAATCCCCGTGGGAGACGGTTCGCCGTTGCAGGATTGCACGCAGAGTGTTCGTGTTGGCTCGACTATCGAGATTGAGCTCGCCAATGGGACCGCAATGTCGACCACCGTCAGAGGCATTGAGTACGCTCCCGCCTCTCGCGCATTTGAGATGGCGGTGCCCTCGCTTGCAATCGCAGTCGATGCGACTGAGCATAGCCTGCTACATAGCACAGTTTATTGGCGCTCCGATCAGCGATGAGCGCGCGGTCCTAGCATGACGAAGTGTGGCAGAATTGCTGAGCGGACCGAAGGGTGTGCCGACATATGAGCGGGCGGCATTGCGTTCGACCGCTTGGACGTCTCAAGTCCTATCACGCCGCGAGAAGGCACTAGGCATGAGTGTTCTCAGGCCGCATTACATGGGGTTCCGCCACTATCGGCACGGGGCGGAGGAGTTCTTTTCCGCGACCTATATGGATCGTTTCCTGCTCCTGAAGTTGTGGACCGGCGAAGTCGTCGCATCGGTGCAGCTGTTGCGGCCCTGTGGTGATTGGTGCGATGTCTCCTTTGCGTCCGAAGAGCTCGTCTACGTCGCGGATGGCTGGAGGCGGGTTCAGATCGTGGACCTAAGGACCGGACTCGCCCGAGAGACCATTGCGGTGACAGAAGCCACTCGCGTCCGCTGTGGTGACGGAATGCAAGTCGTGGTCACATCTGACAGCTTTGGCCCAGGCTATGTCATTTCGCGGTCGCCGGCGAGAAAAACGGTGGTGCGAGACCTTGGGGATCTTGACGGTGCGTCGATTCCAAGCGACCGAAGCTGGCTGAGCGTTGCGGCGAATCACGCTGCGGGGCAATATCACCGGGTCGACCTCTCCAGCGGACAGGTAGAGAAGCGAGATCTGCCGCGAAGGCTGAAGATTTGCGGGATGTATCTCAATGAGACAGAGGGGCTGATCGTGGTTGATTACTTTGAGGGGCCCATTGAGTGTTACGATTCCGGTCTGAAAGCTGTCCGGTGGACCCGATATTTGGACGATGGGGGCTTGCGAATGTGGAGTAGCTGGACTGGCGATGGCCAGTTCTTTGTCATCGGGACGGACAAAGAGAAGGTGCATGTGTTGGAGGCGGCGACCGGTGCGACGCGTGCCGTTTACGCCGCTTCGTTCATGCCACGCTATCCGGTCAGCGGCGCGCGGGTGATGGACGGCAGTGTACAGATCATGGATGTCACGACCGGTGCGATCGATGACCATCGATACACGGTCGATTGGTGGCGGAAGTACGGCATGTTCGATGCTCGCAACTGGGGCGGCGAGTGAGCGCCATGGGGCACGGTTTCATGGCCGCTTGAGATTTCTCTCGCAGTGGCACCGCGGCGGCCGATCGGCCATGTCCAGCGCATGGGCGCTGGGGCCGAAGCGCGCAACCGCGCTACGTCGAAGACTCATCGGGCCACGGATTCACGACGGGGATGCCGGTGTCCGCGAAGTGGCGAGTGTTTCGCGTGGCGAGCGTGGCGCGGCGAGCGGCGACGATGCCGGCGATCTGCACGTCGCGGATTTCAACCGGCCGGCCGGTGGCGCGGAGCCGGGCAGCGAGTTTGGCGGCTTCATTCGCAGCGGGCAGGTCAAAGTCCAACACGCGATTGTCGAGGTCCTGTTGGATGGCCAGATCGAACGCGTCTTGAAGCGCTTTCTGTTTCCGGCCCGGGGGCATCGCGTGCAGGCCGTAGCGGACTTCGAAGATCGAGACGGCGTTGGTCCAGATCGATTCCGCCGGTTGCGCATCAAGCCACGCGACGACGAGCGGGTCGGGTCGGGCCTGCATCAGGGCTGAGATGACGTTGGTGTCCAGGATGATCACCGATCGAGCCTCGGCGGTTCGGTGAGTTGGCCGCGCAGCTCGGGGATTTCCTCGTCCAGGCCGAGCTCGGCAAACCGCTCAACCAGGCGCGAGCCGAGGCGCAATCGCGCGGCCGTGCGGCCCATCACTGCGCCGCGGAGGATCGCTCGCACTTCCTCCTCCATGCTTCGGCCGTTGCGACGGGCAAGCTCACGGAGCCGGTCGCGGACGTCGTCTTCAAGATTTCGAACGGTGAATTGGGCCATTGCGCACCTCTGATATCATGATATCATTGGGGCAGTTGGTTCGTCCAGGCGTGGTTACATTCGACTCGCTGGACGCACGGCGGGGGCGAGAACGGCGTTCGGCGCTCCGACTCGACTCTATGTCGGCGGAGCCCCATCCGGAGTTGGGCCAATCACTAGCCGAGAAATCGATAAGCAGGCCTTACCGCGAACGCTCAGGTCTGAAAATGTCATCCGGATTTAAGCCGTACTAAATTCGTTGACTTATCATGCCCAAAGTCCTACACTTTCACCCTAGAAGCTTTGTCGTAAAAGCTTTGCAGGCATATATTTATGGGCATCGACCCGGGGAAGGTCCGCCACGTGGCTGCGTCCCGGAAAAAGGCTGCGACCAAGGCTAAGACGCCGAAACCGGTTGCGCGCAAAGCTGCCGCCTCATCGGCGAAGGCGGTCGTTCCCAAAGCGGCCAAGCGAACGGTCCGGGTCAACCTCGGCGGCAAAAAGCCCGCCGCGTCGATTGCTCCCATCCCGAAGTCGAAGCGCGTGGCAACGCGACCGGCAAACGCCGCGGTGTCGGCAAACGGCGTTGCGGCGGCCAATCGGCCGGCTGCGCCGTCGATTCCGGTGGCGCCCGCGGCGCTCGCGCCGGCCGCCGCACCTCCTCCGCCGAAGGCCAAGTCGAGCGGCCTTTCCGCCAAAGATCTGGAAATGCTTCGTGGGCTTTTGGTTCGCAAGCGGGCGGAGATCCTCGGCAACCTCTCGACCATGCAGCAGGACACGTCCGGCAACGACAAGTCGGCCGGCGGCACGGAATTGTCGACCGTTCCGCTGCATTTGGCCGATCTTGGGACGGACCATTTCGAGCGCGAGCTGACGATCGGGCTGGTCGAGGGCGAGAAGTCGCTGCTGCGCGACATCGACGACGCACTTGACCGCGTGCGGCAAGGAACCTACGGTCTGTGTCTGGCGACCGGTGAGCCGATCGGCAAAGCGCGACTGGCCGCGCAGCCGTGGGCCAAGTACTGCTACCAGTACATGCTGCGGCAAGAAGGTGGTCGTCGCTTCAGGTATTAAGCCGTTGGCGGACGCGAGCGACAATTCGAATTTTGCGGGCATGGGGGGCTCAGCGAGTGATTCCGCGCGCGGAACAGGGGCAGCGGGGGCTTCGTCCGCCGTTGCGCCGAATGATGATTTTCACCCCGCCTGGCGCGATTTTGGCGCGCACGCACGGCTCTGGTTCGTCGCGGTGGGCGGGCTGACGCTGGATCTGTGGTCCAAAGACTGGGCCTTTCGCACGCTCGACTATCACACGACACGCGTGCTCATTCCGCATGTGCTCGAGTTTCAGACCGTGCTCAATCCTGGAGCGCTGTTCGGTCTGGGGCGCGGGATGACCTCGGTTTTTCTGGTGGCGTCGGCCTTTGCTCTGGCGCTCGTCTTCTGGATGTTTCTGCAGAGCAGTCGCGATCGCTGGCTGTTTCACATCGCGCTCGGCGGCATTTTCGCCGGGGCGCTGGGCAACTTTTACGATCGCGTGAATGTGCGGCTGGTGCGCTGGCCTGTGGAGGGCCGGGTCTATCGGCTCTATACGGCCGAGCCGCTGGAGGGCGGGCAACTATCGCTGTTGGAGTATCCGCCGCGCGGCGAAGCGACGCGCACGCGCCGGCTCTGGGCCGATCAGGCGCAGCTCGTCGGTCCCCCGGTGGGCCACGTTCGCGACTTCATCAAGATTCCGACGACGATCTGGGGCCGTGAGCTTTGGCCCTGGGTGTTTAACGTGGCCGACATGTTGCTCGTGGGCGGGGTGAGCATTCTGGCGCTGACGCTGTGGACGGAGCGGCCGCGCGTGGCCGCGAAGTCGCCCGGCGATGCGGAGCGAGCTGATGGGCCGGCCGCGCCGCTGGCGCCGCTGCATGCGGGTGCGGCAGCGCCGCTGATGGTTGAGTCAACCCCCCGCAATAATCCACCGCAAATCTGACGACTTTCCCGGTGAGGGATAGCGAGCCGTCCCCCACCTGGTCGGCGACTACTTCTTTTCCTGCCGCATGCCGCGCAGGAAA
>JALHOX010000060.1 GCA_022842805.1 Phycisphaerae bacterium
CGCCTTCGACCGCGCCCGCGGCAAGCGCGGTGGCGCTGCCGGTGAGCGGCGCCGCGGCAATGGCCATGGCGGGGCGAACGCTCGCGAACGCACCGGCGGCCGTGGCGCTCGCGGCCAGCGCGGCTTGCAGAACTTCACGACGGGACGGCGACGAGGGGACTTGCGCGGACATGCGAACACTCCGTTCGAATAGGTGCCAATGAATTGCGAGCGGTGGAATCGTAACGCGCCGGTGCGGCGGCGTGCTCGACGCCGATTCATGAAAAACTCACCGGAAATCAGCCGATTCCTATCGCTGCCCGTGACTCAATCCGCCATAATGTTGCAGCGAGTTCACCCAGACCCCCAATACGCGCGTATGCGCCGCGCGTCGAACTCGCGATGGCAAGGATCGCCACTACGACTGTTGCCGCGACGTCGCGAAACACGATGTCGCTGCGCGCCTGGGACGATCCGCGCACCGAAGCCATATTTGCGGTCGCCGGGCGACCGCAGCGGCTTCACGCGAGCTGCGGGCGATCGCGAACCGAAACTGGCCCGCGCAAGGAGATGGGCGATGCGGAAGGGAACGGAGCTGAAGCGGTGGTTGTGCGCGCCGGGAGTGTCCTGCGCGCTGTTGGCGGCGAGCGCCGCGGCATGGAGCAGCGGGCGCGCCAGCGCCGGCGATTGCGCGGTCGGCGCCGGCACGCGGCTGATCGCGCCGGATCTTGCGGCGTTTGATCTGTTCGGCCAGGCGGTCGCGATCGATGGCGACACGATGGTCGTCGGCGCGTGGAACGACGAGACGCCGATCGTCTCGGGATCGGCCTATGTCTATCAGCGCCAGGCCGGCGTCTGGCAGTTTGTGACCAAGCTGCTGCCGCCCGACGGCGCGGCGTTCGACCGGTTCGGCTGGTCGGTGGACATCGATGCGGACACGATCGCGATCGGCGCGGACAGCGACGACGCGCCGCAGGTCGATCGCGGGTCGGTCTATGTGTTTGTGCGGGTCGCGGGCGCGTGGCAGTTTCAGCAGAAGCTGACGGCTCTGGGCGGCATCGGCGGCGATCGGCTGGGCACATCGGTTTCGGTGAAGGGCGACACGCTGATCGCCGGAGCGCCGGGCAATGATGAGCAAGGCCCCAATGCGGGAGGTGCGTTCGTCTTTGTTCGCAGCGGCGCGGTTTGGACGGAAGAGGCCCTGCTGAGCGATCCGAACGCGATCGGCGGAGAAAACTTCGGCGCGGCGGTGGCCGTCGACGGCGACCTGGCGCTCGCGGGAGCGAACCTGAGTGACGTGGCCGGTGTGAACGCGGGCGCGGTGATTCCGTTCTCGCGATCGGCCGGGGTGTGGACGCCGGAGGCTCCGCTCAGCGCCGCGCCGCTGTTGAGCGCGGGTGATCAGTTCGGCATTTCGCTGGCGCTCGCGGGCGACGCGGCGATTGTCGGAGCGCCGTTCAGCAACGCGGGCGGCACTGACACGGGTCGGGCGTTTTTCTATCGGCGGACGAGCGGCGCGTGGGGGCTGATCGACACGCTGCGTTCGCCCACGCCGGCGAATAATGACCAGTTCGGCATTTCCGTCGCGCTATCGGCGGATGCGGCGGTGGTCGGACTGTTGTTTGGCGACACGGGCGGTGTCGATAGCGGCGGCGCGATGGTGTTTCTGCGCGAGGAGAACGTGTTTGCCTTCTCCGGTGCGCTAAGCGCGCCGGAAGTCAGCACGGTGGATCAGTTTGGAATCTCGGTCGCGATTTCGACCGAGGCCATCGCGGTCGGTGCGAGCCAGGACGACGCCGGCGCGGCCAACAGCGGCGCGGCGTTCGTCTTTGCGCTGAATTGCGGCGGACTGCCGGGCGACATGAATTGCGACGGCGTCGTCTCGGTCGGCGATATCTCGGGCTTTGTGCTGGCGCTGACCGACCCGGCTGGGTATGCGGCGGCGTTCCCGAGCTGTGACATCAACAACGCCGATGTGAACAACGACACGATCGTCTCGGTCGGTGACATTGGACCGTTTGTGCAGTTGCTGACCGGCGGCTGATCGAGCAGCGCGGTTGCGACCGCTTAGACCGGGTCCGACGAGGACGGGCGAGCAACACTTCGCGCGCCCGTGACTTCGAGACCAGCACAACAACGAGCGGCACGGATAAGCTGCGAAGAGCTTGTCCGTGCCGCTTTGATTTTTGTTGACTCAGCCCGAGGTCGAGCGGGTGATTAGTGGCCGCCGGGGTCGCCGTGACCGGCTTCGGCGGGCTTTTTCTGCGGCTCGATATCGTGCTGGTCGCCGGCGCTCTGCGCGTGCACCGCGCCGTGGCCGTCGCCGGTGGAGGCGGGGCTGTTGCCGCCCTTCACGAGTTCTGCCTCCTGCGGATGTCGGCCGAGCCACTCGACGGTGCCCGTATCGATGTTGTAGACGGCGCCGAGCACGCCCAACTCGCCCTTACGCACCTTTTCGCGCACCAGATCACTGCTTCCGACGACATCGGAGATGGTGTGCCAGACATTTTCGACGATGCAGGCGTTGACGAGGTCGTCGCCCTTCAGGTTCGGCTGCTGCTTGCGCACCGAGTCGACCGCGGGCTCGATGTGTTTCAGGAGCTTCGGGATGCTGCCGTGCTCGGTGGCGCTCGCCCCGTTTACGGCCGCAGTCACCGCGCCGCACGACGAGTGGCCCATGACGATCAGCATCGGGGTATTCAGGTGGCCGACGGCGTACTCGATCGAGCCGGTCTCGTCGCCATCGACGACGTTTCCGGCGACGCGAATCAGGAATAGATCGCCGATGCCCTGATCAAAGATCAGTTCGCAGGGGACGCGTGAATCGGAGCAACTGACGATGGTCGCCATCGGATGCTGGCCGCGGAGGGCAGTGTCCTGGCGGCGGAACCCGTCGCCGTGCGGATGGAGGCACTTGCCGGAGACGAAGCGCTCGTTGCCGGCCCGCAGAAGCGTGAGGGCTTTTGGCTCGCGCTCGATGGTGCCGCTGCTGCCGAAGCGGCGTTTGCGCTGCGGCTCGGCTCCATCGCCCGTGTCTTCGCCATGTCCGGCGGCCGGCTTTCCGTGCCCAGCCGCGGCGGGCTTGCCGTGGCCGTCGTCGGCCTTGGCTTTGGCCGGCGCGCCGTGACCGCCGGCGGCTTTGGCTTCGGGCTTGGCGCCGCCGCCGCCTGCGATGGCGACGTTAGATGCAATCAGGCCGGCGGCGACGAGGGCGATGGTGCTGCGATGGAGGAAGGTCTTCATGCGTCGTGGTCTCCCGAATCGTTGAAGTGCGCTCGAGCGCGTGCGTCGACCGGACACTCGTCCCGCTGCCGAATGCCCGCTGCGGCGCTCCCCTCAACTATGCGAATCCCCCGGCCCGCGTCACGACTGAAAACGGGAAGTTTTTGCGCCCAAAGCTCGCGATGTTCGCGGCTCATAAAGACTCATCCTACTGCAAGGCCGAGCTCCAATTACACCATCGACCACAAAATCATTTACCTATTTTCGGGTGACAATTTGTACTCGTAGTTTGTGTACTGTTCTGGTGCGATTGTGGGGTTGATGGAATCTCGGACTAAGTTCATGCGATTCGGCAAGGTCCGATCAGCAATGCCTGAACGCGGCGTTGCGCCGAGGTGCGGCCTACGGTTGCGCTCCCTTTGACGGCCGTCATCTCAGTTTCTTCGCTTCAGTGCACGACCGTCTCACCGTTCGACCATTCACCGTTTCCCGCCCGGCGCTGCCTCGCATAAACTCCGGCGGCGAGTCCGGGCTTTGCGGCCCAGACGATTGCTGGATCGAATGAAGGGCCCTTAGCTCAGCGGTTAGAGCCGCGGACTTAATGGCCGGCGCAGCGCTAAACCGCGGCGCGGAAGGCTTGGCGCGACAGCCGCTTGCAGAAGCGGGCGATGCGCGATTTTTCCGAGCCGATCCGCTCCGGGGCATGCCTGCGACCGGCGGGTCGGCCCGGCGGGGACGCCGGGCAATGTAGGTCGTCAAAGTCGGGGAACGCTACCGGCCGAAAGGCCCACGCCGATCCCGAGCCAAGCAGCCCGCGTGGAGCCTTCCGCTCCTGCGGGCGGGCGTGTGTAGAGACTGGACGGCGACCCACCCAGACCGGGTGAAGGGACAGTCCGAGCCGACGGGAAACCGCCGGAGCGCTTGCATAATCCGTAGGTCGCAGGTTCGAATCCTGCAGGGCCCAATGTTGAATGCTCCGACGCCGGGGGATCGCCCCTGGCAAGCGAAGTCCGAGGGATGAATCCCCCCTGCCGGTTGTCCACGGCCGATGAACTTCGCCCGGCCGATTCTTTAGGGAGAGGCGGGTGGAACCCGCCCGGCCTTGCCGCAGATCACTTGTAATCAGCCGCCGGTGAGAAGCGCGACGAAGCCGGCGATATCGCCCACGGTCACAAATCCGTCGCCGTTGACGTCGGCGTTGTTGAGGTCGCAGGTGGGGTATTGAGCTGCGTATGCGGTTGGATTCGTCAAAGCGAGGACGAATCCCGCAATATCGCCCACCGTCACGAAGCCGTCGCAGTTCATGTCGCCCGCGAGAAAAGTCGGCAGGCTCGACGTCAGCTCGACCTTGAAATTGAACGACGGACCGCCGAACACCTCGATCTGTTCGGTAAGGGCCAGGTTGCGATTTTGATAGCCGGCGTCCGCCGGCGCGTTGTTCCGCGCGCCCACGGCGTGTTCGACGCGGACATAGCCACCTTGCAGGTTGCGGACTTCGTAGCTGTCGGCGGCGCTCACGACTTGCAGATCGGCGCGGCCGCGGAAGACCAGATTGGCCACATTGGGAGAGGCGCCGATGCGGACGAAATGATTTGAACCGGTGGTGTTGGTGTATTGCGCGTCGAGCGTGCCCGCGCCGGGCGCCAGCGAGATGCGTTTGACGATCTTGCCATCGGGCGCCGTGAACTGGACAAAATCCGTGCCGAGCGCGACGGCGAAGTCGGCATCGACATAGGCGAGGTTCATCTCCTTGAATGCGCTGCAGCGATTGGCCTGCTGCCCCGCCCGCTCTTCCTCGCCCGGCTCGCTGGGGTTGACCATTGGCGCGCCGATGACCTGCACGGCGTCATCAATCGCGTCGTAGTAGGCAAAGCCATGCACGAGCCGCCCGCCCCAGCGCTCGAAGACGGCGTAAATGCGGTTGTTGCGGAGGACGTATTCGCTCTGGCCGTCGTCGTCGAGATCGATCGACTCGACCACGGTCTGGGGGCCGATTACGCCGTCGCGCACGTCCGCGGCCCAGTCGGCGGCGGCGGTGATCATTCCCACGCTGCGAATGTGGTTATGAAGCCGCAGGGCCCAGGTGTTCAGTCCGTCCCAGGTCGGATCGGGCACGGGCCAGGGGTTGCCAAAACTGGTGCCCTGGTAGTGGTTCGTCGCGCCGTAGTCTTCCTCGTGCCAGGCGGTCTCGTAAATTAGCGAGGTGAACGCCAGCTCCGCGGACTCACGCAGATTGCCGATCGGAGCGGCGGCGATTCGCGCCCAGGCGTCATACATCAGGGTGCCGACGGTGTTCAGGTCGCCGTGCCGCTTGCCGCTGGGCAGCTTGGGGCCGTCGAGCGAATTGGCCTGGGCGTCGTTGGTCACGGGGAAGCCGAAGCGGCGGTGATAGTCGCCCTGCTCGCCGCGAATGACCGGCACGAGGTTGTAGAAATTCTGCTCGTTGCCGGGGAAGCCGGCGTTGTTGTCGTAGTACCAGTTGTTGTAGCTGTCCTGACTGGCGTGCTTGAGCCATTCGTAGCATTGAATGCTCAGCGAAAAGCCGAAGCCGTGGTCGATGACCCAGGCCGGGTTGTATTGCGGGTGCTGGGGGTCGGTGGCCCGGCGATAGAGATCGTTGAGGTTGCAGACCTCGATCCAGGGGTGATTGGCGATCCAGCGAATGGTCTGCTGATATTGCCACTGGTTGTTGTTTTCGAGCGAGATGCCCTGAACCGGGTCAAAGCTCTTGCCCGCCAGCGCCTCCCAATCGTCGAAGATCAGCGTTAGTTGGGCCGCGTCGGGGTGTGACGCCTTTTGCACCAGTGCGAAGCGAGCGTCGAGCGCCAGACCGCCGTCGGCCGGCCCGAATTTCTGCTGGTCTTCCCGGTCGTTGATCATGAAGCAATAGACGCCGTTGATCTTATGGATCTTGTGGTGATGGGGCTGCTCGTAGCCGCCGAATGCCCCGCTCCACGGCTCGCTCGGGTAGTACCACCAATGCAGATGGGTCACCTCATCGAGATAGGTTGCGCGATAGGGGCTGCTCGCGATGTCCTCGAACGTATGGCCGTCGAGCGGCGCGAGGCCGGTCGATTGCGAACGGATGACGCGCTCGGGCGTGTGCATGACCGGCACATCGTCGGGGGTCAGGTTAAAGGTCTCGAGCATGAGGTCGTTGAACTGCTGGATGCTGAGCGCGTTCGCCGGCCCCTCGAAATAGGGCATGATGTGCTCGGCGAAGACGCCGCCGACCAGGGCGCCGGGCATGCCGTCGTTCTGATCGAGGTCGACGAACTCCGCCACGCGGGCGAGGAACGCCGGTCCGTCGGTGCGTGGGTCGTCGCCGGGCGCGGCCACGGCCCACTTCGCCGCGACGATCAGCGAGCCGGACAGGTGCAGGTTGATCGGCACGTTGAAAATCTGATGCGTGTCGAGGGTGCGGATGAAGCCGGTCTTGTTGACCGTCGGCGGGTCGAAAATGTGGACGCGCAGGTCGTCGGCCTGATTGATCGACTGGTTGCCGTGCGCGACGGAGGCGAATTTGGCCCGACCGGTGGTGGAGTTTGACGCGATCGCGCCGTTGATGAAGCCGTCGCTGAAGCCGCGGTCGTCGTCGAAGAAGGTGTCGGTGACATCACTGGCGGCGCCGCCGATCTCGCCCGCTCCGCCGTTGCTGCCGTCCTTCACGGTCGCGACGGTGAAGTAGAGCGTGCGGCTGCCGTCCCAACCGGCGTCGATCAGCGTATGGCGCGAGATGCCAAATTCGACGGCGTCGATCTCTTTGTTGTAGTACGAACCGACGAATCCGCCCGTGGTGCTGAAATCGCTGCGAAAGACGTTGCGGTTGGCGGAGTCGTAGAGGGCGATGCAAAGTTCCCAGTTGTGGGCGGGGTCCACGCGGACGTCGGTGAAGTCGGGCATCCAGGTCTGACCGCCGGGGGCGCAGTCGATCGCGACATAGAGATCGACGTTTCCGTTTTCGGCTCCGAGCGCGAGGTCATAGAAGTCCGCTCGGAAGTAGTAGTTCCCGCCTTCGTCGCGGCTGTAAAAGGCGATCAGGTCGCGCGAGTTGTCGAAGCCGTCGTTGAAGTTGTATCGCCCGCCCACCGACGAACCGGCCCCGTCGAGCGCCTTGCAGTCGGCGTGGCTCCAATCCTGGAATTCCTGGCGATAGGTGTTGCCCGCCGTGTCGGCGCCGATGATCGGCCCGGCGCCGATCGTGATCGCGCCGAGCGCTGTCGCGCCGCCGGCGAGCGCCACGCCGCAGCATGCCACCATCTTTGTGATTTCGAACTTGCTGATCCGACGCAGATAACCCATGCACTTTCTCCGCTTGCGCGATGCCCGACCAATGCCCCCCTTTCTGCGACTACTGCGAGGCTCGACTTCCGTCGTCGAACGCTTTGTCGAATTCGTCAATCTAGCAAACCGGCGGCGAACGACCAATAAAACAGGGGTGATTTGCTCAAGTTTGGAAGCTTCAGAAAGCAGCGCTTGACGCGCTCCGTCGGCCGGCGAGCCGCCGGCCGCTACTGCTCGATCGAGCCCAAGCGATCGGCCTGGGCCGCGATGAGGTCTTCGAGTGGAAAGCTCGCTCCGCATTCCGGGCAGCGCGTCTCGCGCAGCCCCGTCAGGTTGTATCCGCACGCCGGACAGGCCACTGTCGCAGCCCCGACCGACCTGACGCGCTCGGCCCGCTCGGCGTTGGTCTCGCGCCAGATGACGATCGTCGCGAGCACCCAAAGGAGTTGCGTTAGCGCCCCTGCTGCGCAGGCCGGCGGAAACACCTCGCGCATGAACCTGCCGAGCATGACCCCAAAACCCGCCGAGACTGCGGCCGCCAGAACCCACGCGACGACGGTCAGCACGATCCGCGACTTTGACCAGCGGACGACCGGCTTCCAGATCCAAAGCCAGTAACAAATGACAAAAGCCGAGACCGGGATCCAAACCGCGAACACGTGGAACCATCCCGGCTGTCCGCGCATGGCGACGAGGGCGAGAACGAGCAGCAAGAAAAAGGCCACGCTCGTCGGCACGAGCATCATCGCCAGCAGCAATCGGGCAATCAGTTGGGACATGCGGCCTCCGGGCGCCGCCGTGGCCCCGGGCGCGCCTGCGACACTGGAGAAAACGCGCACCGAACGCTCGGCACGGGGCTTTCCCGTACTTGCAGTACGTGATTCCACAGAATTGGTTTGAGGCGGGCGCCCATCGGACGCTATTCTGACGGTTGCGCAGCAAATCACCACCGGGCTAAGCCGCGCACATTCGGAGGAAAGAAATGCATCCCGCTCGCAGCTGCTGTGGCGCTGTTTCGTTCACGCTCGCGCTGGCGCTTTGCCCGCTCACTTCGGGCCAGACCCTGGGCCCCGATTTCGTGTCGTCTTACTCGGTCGTCAACCAGGGATCGCTGCCCGGCGTCGTCGCGCCGTACGGAGGCGTGGTCTTCAAACAAGGGGAGAACAACAAGCTGCTGATCGGCGGGCGGGCCAACCAATTCGCCGCCGACATCTTCGAGGTGCGATTTTCGCGCAGCGCGGATGGGCGACTGCGCGACTTCGAGTGCGGTCCGGCGGTGGCGATCGCCGACGCCAACGGCGCCAGCGGCGGCATCGACGGCGGCTTGTGCTACGGTCCCGACGGCGTCCTCTTCTACACGACCTACAGCGACAATCGACTGGGCCAGATTTTGCCCGGCGGCGCCGGCCCCGCGCGGCTCATCGCTCTCACCGACCTCGGCATCGCCTCCTCCACCGGGACGCTGCAATTCGTACCCGAAGGCTTCCCGGGCGCGGGGCGGCTGAAGATCGCGTCGTACAACGCGGGCTTTTGGTATGACGCAACCGTCTCGCCCGACGGCATGGGCACGTTCAACGTCACCGTCACGCCGGGCTTGGTGAACATCGGCGGCGGCCCCGAGGGGATCGTCTATGTCGCCGGCGGCAACCCCGGTTTCGCGGTCGATAGCGTGCTCGTCTCGGAGTACGCCAGCGGACGCGTCGTCACCTATGAGATTGACGCGATCGGCAACCCGATCGTCGCGACGCGGCGCGTCTTTCTGTCGGGCCTCTCCGGCGCGGAGGGCGCGGCGATCGACCCGCGCACGGGCGACTTTGTCTTTTCCACCTTCGGCGGCGGCGACCGCCTGTTGCGCGTGACCGGCTTTACCGAGACCCGCCCCGGCGACGCCAATTGCGACGGGAACGTCACGGTCGGCGATATCGGATTTTTCGTGACCGCACTGACCAACCCCGGCGCGTTTCAGGGTTGCGACATCCTGCGTTGCGACGTCAACCTGGACGGCTTCGTCACGGTCGCCGACATCGGCCCGTTTGTCCTGGCGCTCACCTCGGGGCCGGGTTGCGGCTGATCTGACGACGCGGCTTGCGTCCATTCGCGCCGCAACCGGCGGCAGACCAGCCGATTCAGCGTCGGCGGGCGGCGAGCGCGATTCCGCCGAAGAGTGCGAGCAGGGCGCTGGTCGGCTCGGGCGTCACGAGATAGCGGAGCGTAAAGATCGACGAATCACCGTGCAGGCCGTTGCGGTCGGTCAGTTGAAAATCGGCCGTGAGCTCGGTGCCGACGGGCACGCTGGCGTCGGCGACGAAGAGCAGATGTTGATGCCAGAGCAGGCCGGGACCTTCGGGGGAGCCGGCGAACTCGTGGACCGCGCCGTCGAGTTCGAGGATGGGGTCGAGGGCCTCGGTGAACATCGAGAAGCCCGAGTCAAAGCGAATGCGACGAAGCGAGACGCCGGTCGAGCTGAGCAGCGCGAACGCGCCGTCGGCCGGACGATCGGTGCCTTCGCCGTCCCAGCCGGGCTCGATCGAGCCATAGGAGCCGGCGAGCGGACCATCTTCGATCCGCGGGAGTTCGTAGGGCATTTCGACTTGCGAGGGCAATTGCAGCTGAAGCTGCGACGTCGTGCCGTTGCGGTTGAGGTTGAAGTCGATCAGCGTTGCGCTCGCGGTTGAGGCGAGCGACAGGGCGAATATGCCGACGGAAATACGAGCCGTGAACTTCTTCATGAAAGATCCTCCTGAGTAAAAAACTCCGTTGTCGAACTGCGGCTTTCCGCCGCGCCGTACGCATGCGGCGTCGCCAAGATCGGGATTAACTTGCTCACGGCCGAAGGCACGGCTCACAGAGCCGTGGCGCCACGCCGAACATTCCACCTGACACGTGTCACCCGACACGGCCCACTCGTCGGCGAAGCTTCATCGCTTCATCACGGCGTCGGCTGCCCGAAGCGCCGCTGAAACTCCGCGAAGTCGCGCAGGTCGATGTCGTCATCCTGCGCAATATCGAACGCGTTACAGGGCGCACTGCCGACCTGCACATCGGGCGCGGTCCAGCAGGCCGGGAGAGACGCGAAGTCTGCGGCGTCGACGAACTGATTTTGGTCGAAGTCGCCATTCGGGCAGGTTTGCGCGGCGATGCCGGTGATGGCGAAGACGCCGACGCGATTCGCGCCGATGTAGTCGTCGAAGCTGATGCTGCGCAGCTCGCGGGCGCGGTCGACCGGGAAGGTCACGCGCTGGAAGTAGTTCGTCGAGCCGGCGGCGATGTCGACCGCGCTGCCTGTGCTCCGCACGAATCCGCCGCCTGTGCGATCGCCGGCGCGGCCGACGGCGAGGTGCGGCAGCGGCGAGGTCGTGATGCGCCAGTCGTTGAGCGGGAAGAATTTCGGGTTGGCGGCGGCGCGGCGAATGGTCACCACTTGCGGATTGCCCGTGGCATAGGTCATGCGCACGACGAGCTGATCGGCGCTGGTGAACGCGCCCGCGGCGCCGATGAGCAGTTCGAGGCTTTCGTATGGGCCGTTGCGCGATTGGGCGGCGAGATCGATCGTGGCGGCGGAGCTGAGAACGCCATTGTCGAAGAGGCAGTTGGCGGCAGCGCCCGACAAGCGCGCACCGGCCGGGCCGCCGAGTTGAAAGAGGTCCAGCTCGCCATTGAGCGGCAAGCCGCTTTGCGTACCGAGGTGGCCGTTGAGCAGCCATGATCGGCCGGCGCCGTCGAAACTGGTGGGATTGTCGCCGGCGTCGCTATCGACCACGTCTGCGTTAAAAGCGGGGGACAGGTCGAGGGGGACGGGTTCGAAGCACTCGGTCGCGGTGACGAAGCTCGTGCTGAATGGCTCGGATTCGAAAAAGTAGTCGGAGCTGAAGCCCAGGCCAATGTGAAAACGGCCCGGCCGGCGGGCGAGCCAGAGCGGATGAACATGCGCCTGCGACTGATTGGCATAGGTGTAACTTTGCCCATCTTCCAGAAGGACGAGGGCTCCGAACGGGTCGGCCATCATCAGGTTTTGGCCGTCGTCCGGCCAATAGCGGCGGTCGAGGCGGATGACGAAGGGAGTGCCCGCAGTGAATTGCAGCGTGACGGCATGGCAGGGGTTTGCGGCGTCGATCAGATCCAGACCCGGCGACGACGCGGAATAAACAAAGCCGCCCAGCTCGGGCCGGGCGAGCAGTGCGGATGGCGAAACTCGGGCCAGCACGGCTGCAGCCGCGGCCGGGATTGCCGGCGCGGTCTCCCCGGGAAGCAACGGGCCGCCGACACGCGGCTCGGGCAGGACGAAGAGTTGCAGCGGGTGATCGGTGGCGCACTGTCCGGGAGCGCCGTTTGGCGGGCTGTGGGCGGCCACGATTCCGTCGTGAGCTACGGCGTATCGTGACGCGGCCAGCGCGAGCACAGCGAGGCTGAGCTGACGGGGCAAACTCGCGGCCAGCTCGAATGCGGGCTGAATGCGTCGGCCGCCGAGATGTAGGCTCAGCTTGCGACGGACTGAATCCTGCGAAGAGCTTGTCGGGCCGAACTGACGAATTTGAATGCTCATTGAAATCACCATCTCAGCGTTTTGCAGGCGCTAGTTGCCGTCGCTCGGCGCGGCGCTGCGGAACGCAGGATCCCAGAGGTCGACTTCTCGCTCGCCGGCGTCGGCGTTGTAGAAAAAGGTCGATTCGAACTTTCGCGATTCCGCGTGGCCGCCGGCGAAGGCGTAGTTTTCGAAGCCGATGTGTCGCTTGAGGGCGAGCTCCTGTTGCGGGGTCGAGAGGGCCTCGCCGATGAGGGCGTTGGGCAGCCAGTCGTTGGCGTGAATGTGGTCGGCGTAGCGGCGCTGGCCGTGGGTCTCGATCGCTTCGCCGAAGTGGATCGTTTCCGCCGCCCGGCGAATCTTGCCGCGACGGATGAAGCCGAATCGCGGGCGCGGATCGATGGAACCCGGGGGCGGTGTGAGCTCGGGGGTGATGTAGATATTGAGCGAGTAGCTCGCGACGCGGTCGTTTTCGAAGTGCATCGCGGGCGCGTTTTGCGCGTTATACCAGTCGCTGCTGCGATCGGCCGGGCAGCGATAGAGCAACCGGCCACTGCTCATCGGCTCGAGGCTGCGAATCCAGCCGCCCTCCTGCTGGTCGCCGTTGCTGAGCGGAAAGATGTCGTTGTTCTGGTCGGCGTAAATCGCGGCGGCGACGGCCATCTGTCGCATGTTGCTCAGGCAGACGGCGCGCTTGGCCTGCTCTCGCGCGCCGCGCAGAGCCGGCAGCAGAATGCCGATCAGAACGGCGATGATCGCGACCACGACCAGCAGCTCGATCAGCGTGAAGCCGCTGCCAGGGCCGCGGCCGCGGGGCGCTCGTTGCGTGGACAGGGAATGTCGGTACTCGATCATGGCAGCGCCAAGACTCTTCGCCGCACGGCGTCCGCCGCTGGGCTGGGTGATCCCCCGATCGCTCGGTCCTCGCAATACATACGCGAGTCGCTCCTGCGTGGATTTCGATTTTGCCGACGGGAGCGCAAGTTGTCGACGCACCCGTGCCCGGTTGTCGCCGATTTAACAAGCTCTTTACGTTGCGAAGGCCGCGTCCCTGACCCCTGCGACCGTTTTGGGGTCTGCATCCTCCGGGACCGGCGAAAACTGCGCGCGATCGCCGCGGGAGCACCCGTTCTGCGGCCCGCGACTGGGCTCGCGGGCCGGGCTCATTGACTCGGACGATATAAATGCATTGTGGAACGCCTTCGGGGGCGGCGCGAGTGGCGCAGAGGAGCAATGAGACAACTTCCGGCCGACCGTGTCGGCAATTCGAAGATCCGCATTCGACTGAACGCCCGCCCCCCGGGGAGCCGCGAGGCTCATGGCGCGGAGCGCTCGCGGGCACGGGCGCTCTTTGATTGCGCCCCGTGGATAATGCTTAGCGCACTGCTTGCCCTCAGCGGCTGCATGGGCCCACCGCTGGCGCTCTCGCCCGACACGCTGCCCGACGCCGTCGTCGGCCAGTCCTATTCGACGGACCTCTCCGCTATCGGCGTCGCCGGCGGAAGCTCACCGGCTTTCCGCGTCGCCGGCGGCGATTTCCCCGCCGGCCTGGCGCTCGCCGCCGGCAGTGGCGAGATCAGCGGCACGCCGACCCGCTCCGGCTCGTTCGCCTTCCGCGTCACCGCCCAGACACCGGGCCTGACGCAGCAAACCGGCTCGATCGATCTGCTGCTGGATGTCTTCGACGCGCTGACGCTGAACACATCGCCGGCGGTCGCACGGGTGGATGAGCCCTACACTTTTAATCCGCAAATCGCGGGCGGATTGCCGCCCTACACCGTGGCGGTGGTCGGCTTGCCGGCGGGCCTCACCTTCGCTGCCGACACGGGCGTCATCAGCGGCACGCCGCGACTGCCCGCCAGCGGCATTGCGCTCGACATGACGATCAGCGACAGCGCTTCGCCGGCGCAGAGCAAGTCGCAGCGGCTGTCGCTGACGGTGAAGCCGCGGGCCGTGGCGATCACCACCGAATCGCTGCCCGCCGCCACGGTGAACACCGCGTTTAGCACGACGCTGATCGCGATCGACGGACGCACACCCTATCGCTGGTCGGTGATCGCGGGCGTGCTGCCCGCGGGGCTGCGGCTCGACCGCAACACCGGCGTGATCAGCGGCACGCCGACCGCCGTCGGCAGCGCGACCGTCACGATTCGCGTGGAAGATGCCGACAGCCCGCAATCGACCGCCGAGCGCGAATTCACTGTCACGGTGGTTGGGAGCTAACTCAATGAAACGATTCGAAGTAGCGCCACGCCATGCCGGGCGCGATTCCGGGTGGAAACATCGCGTGCTGCCGGCGTCGCTTGCCGCGCTCGCGTTCTCCGTCGCCCTTTCGATGGGCGGCTGCAACATCATCATCGATCCGGACGAGGATCCGTTCTCCGCCCGCACGCCGCTGGATCGCGTACGAGCGGTGATCGACATTGAGCAGGACGTCGACGCGGGCAGCGCCGCGCTGCGGGTCGAGCTGCGCGACCGCCTCGGCCGGCTGGTGCGGCTCTCGGCCGACCAGACGATCGAAATCGACGGTTCGCCGCTGAGCGCCGGGACGAACGGCATCTTTGAGCGCAGCCTGCCGATCGCCGAGAGCTACGCGAT
>JALHOX010000061.1 GCA_022842805.1 Phycisphaerae bacterium
CGACCCGGCCGCGGCGCAGGCCACCGAAAACTCGAAGGCGCGGATGGAGCTGAGCAGCGCCGATTGGGATTTCGGGACGGTTTGGCAGGGTGAGCCGGTCAAGAACACATTCACGATCAAGAATACCGGCACCGATCCGCTGACGATTCAGGTGAAGAGCTCGTGCGGCTGCACCGTGCCGAGCAAGCCGACCAGCCCGCTGGCGCCCGGTGAGTCGACCGAGTTCAGCATTGAGTACAACACCAAGAAGCGCAAGGGTCCGGCGAACCAGACCGTCACCGTCACCACCAACGACCCGGAGCGCAAGAACACCACGATTCGCGTTCACGGCGAGGTGAAGGAACTGATCAAGATGGAGCCGAACGACGGCGTCTATTTCGGTCAGCTCTACGAGGACAGCGTCGACACCAAGAGCATCAAGCTCAGCCCGCAGACCGACGAGTCGATGAAGCTCAAGATCAAGGACGGCCAGGACTTCGGCATGTACAAGGTCGAGCTCAAGGAGCTCGAGGCCGGCAAGTCCTACGAGCTGTCGGCGACGACCGTTCCGCCGCTCGAAGTCGGCTCGCCCAAGTCGCGGGTCGAGGTCGTGCTTGAGACCGGTCTGTCGAAGATGAGCGAGATGACGGTGTCGGTGCATGGCGCGGTGCTGCCGGCGGTGCAGGTGCAGCCGAACAAGGTGTTCGTGCCGCAGAACCTGAGCACGAAGCTGACGCGTCAGGTGCAGATCCGCTATGCCCCGACCAAGCCGATCAAGATCCTCGAAGTGAAGTCGGACCTGCCGGCCATCACCGCTGCGCTGAAGGAGACCCCCAACGCGCAGCCGCAGGGCAACACGATGGCCTTCCACATGATCGAGATCACGGTCGAATCGGCGGCGAGCCTGCCGACCGGCGGCGGCAAGGTGACGGTCATGACCGACTCGGCCGACGCGCGCTTCAAGGCGATCGAGATCCCGGTGCAGATCGTGCAGCGGGCCCAGCCGCCGCGCCCGACCTCGAACCCGGCCGGCACGACTTCGGCGACGCCGCCCGGCGGCGGCAAGTGGGAGCCGGTCCCGGCCAACGACCCGGCGACGCTGACGCAGAAGCCGGCCGACGTGACGGCGGCTGCGCCGGTCGGCGAGAAGAAGCCCGGCTAAGTGCTGAGCGCGATTGATCGAGCCTAAGGCTTGATCCGTGAACGGCTTCGCGGTTCGCTCGGGTTCGATCGAGCCGCGAAGCCGTGTGGTTTTTGACCGGGCGCCCCATCGCGCGAGAGGTGCGAACCGGGTCGCGCGATCCAGCGGCCGCGGCCGGGGAATCGTTTGGATACGATCGGCGGAGAGGCGGGTGAAGCCCGCCCTTTCGGCGAATGGAGGACGATCGATGCTGTTGATTTTGCGAATGGCGGCGTTCTTTACGCTCGCCGCGGGGGCGGGGCTGATAACGGCCAATGTGCGACAGTTTCCGCTGTTTCCGAATGAGGAGCGCCTGACCTGTGAGCAGCAGGCCAAGAAGACCCGCGCGATCGACCTCGCGGCGTTCAAGGCGCACTACGCATCGGGCAACCTCGTGATCGACGCGCGGCCGGCGGAAGAGTTTGAAAAAGGGCACCTGGCCTGCCCGATGATCATGAACGTGCCGACCGACGCGGTGGGCGATCACATGGATCGGCTGATGGCCTTCAGCGGCCAGCCGATCGTGATCTACTGCACGTCGCTCGACTGTCACCTTGCCGAAGAGCTGTACTGTCGGCTGGAGCCGATGGGCTTCGTCGATATGAAGCTCTTTCCGCCGGGGTGGCAAGACGGCATCGTGAAAGAAAATCTGCCGATCGCCACCGGCCCGGAATCTGACGGGGCCAGCGCGGAACCGAGCGAGACGACTCCGCCGGCCGAGGCGGCTTCGGAGAGCGCTCCCGCAAGCGAGGAGAACAGCAATGGCTAACGCACCGGTGATTCGGCCCGCCGAGGAGTTGCTCGACGCGCGCACGCCGCGGATCGATGCGACCTTCATTTTTTTGCAGTACCTGCCGCGGCTGATCGTGGCGGCGGTCTTCATCTACGCGTCGTACCTGAAAATCTTCAGCGAAAAGCCGGACACCTTTGCGCGCGAGATCGCAGCGTACAAGCTGGCGCCGTTGCAGGTGACGCACCTGATGGCGCTGGGGCTGCCGTGGCTGGAGCTGATTTGCGCCGTGGCGCTGATTCTGGGGCTGTGGGTGCGCGAGGCGCGGCTATGGCTGCTGCTGATGCTGGTCGGCTTCACGCCGGCGAAGGTCTATGCGCTCGTCAGCGGGCTGAAGATTTCGTGCGGCTGCGTTCCGGCGAACAGCCCGCTGAAGATTCTGTTTGAGGGCTGGCCGGGCGTGATGACGAACGTGGTTTTGATCGCGTTGCTGCTGCTGGATGGGTGGGCCGGCTGGTCGCGGCGGAGCCGGTCTGCGTAGGCAGTTATAGGACACTTAGGGGGTGCGCAACTTTTTTTGATCGGTTTTGTTTGGGGCGGGAGCGTGTGTTTCGGGTCAAATTGCCTCGTAAGTTGCTGAAAACGAAGAATTTATGGGCAACGGCTGGCAGGGTGGATTTTGCCGGCCTAAATGACCGGGCAGGCAGAATTTGCCCCGTGGTTTTGGCGCTGTCTATACTTCGGGTGAAGAGGCTCCCCCAGCCACCGCGCTTGCGATGAGTGCCCCACTCGGGTGCCGGGTTCGTCAAGCGCGATATGAACAAAGCGGCAATTTCAGCTTCCAAAACTCTCGTATGGAGAGTAGCCGCGGAGGTTCTGCGCTGGGGATGAATGGGACGGAATAACGCGACGGCTCGCCCTTGTTGAATAGGCGAGGCCCCGCGTGGAAGGGCGAGGAGCGACATGACCACGGGAACCGACCCGGTCGAAACGCGGCAGTTCAAGTTCGTGCCGCAGGCCAAACTTCCAACCACGACGACACTCCAGGCTTTTACGGTGGAAGAGCGAGACCGATTGGCGCGCCGTCTGGCGGAGCCGGTCGATTGCGTCTTCGACCCGATTTTTGATAGGGCCGACGCAGATCGCTCGATCCTCGGCGACATGACGACCAGCCGCTTTCACGTCGCCCGCCGCAGCAACCCCAACGATGACAGCGGCGTCGATCTGTTCGCGTTGCCGACGCGTACGGCGCTCAAAGGCGACGATGAGCGGGTGCTGTTTCAGCGGCTGAACCTGGTCCGCTATCGCATGGTGCAGATGCTGACCGCCAGCGCCGGCAAGCGCCTCAGTGCCGAGGACGCGCGACGGCTGATTGAGCTGGAGCGGACGGCGGACGACCTTCGGGCCGATATCGTGCGATCGAACATGCCGCTGGTGCTGGCGATGGCCAAGCGGACGCGAATCACCGGGGTGGACATCAGCGATTTGATCAGCGAGGGGAATCTGGCGCTGCTGCGGGCGGTTGATAAATTCGATTGTAACCGCGGGTTTAAGTTCAGCACCTATGCTTGCCGTGCCATCCTGAAGAGTTTCTCCCGCGTCGCGACGCGAACGTCGCGGATGCGAAACACGATCGCGGCTGAGTTTGACCCCGGCATGGAAAAGAGCGACTTTCAGGATCGACAGCGCACCGACGCGGAGAAGTCGTGTCTTGAGGATCTGAAAACGATCCTCGGACAAAACCTGGCAAAGCTCAGCGCCGTGGAAGAGGCAGTGATCCGAGCACGATTCAATGTAACTCTGACGCCGCCGGCGACGCGCGACGAGCTCGACAAGGGTAAGACCCTGGAGCAGGTCGGCGAGATGATCGGCGTGACCAAAGAGCGCGTGCGCCAGATTCAGAATAAGGCGCTGACCAAGCTGCGCTCGGCACTGCAGCAGCACATGCCGGCGTCGTAGCGGTCTCCACAGACTTTAGGTTTCACTTGGACGGGAGCGCCGGATCTGGGGATCCGGCGTTTTCCTTTTCCGCCCCAACGCGAGCGACGCGACGAGCGAACCGGCGGGTCGCGAGGCTCGGACTATTGCGCAGCGTCGGCCGCGAGCGCGTTCAGCTCGGCGCGCTCCGCATCGGTGAACACTTTGTGGACGTTGTCCAACTCGCGGGCGGCGTCGATCGCCGAGCGCAACTCTGCGGCGCTGGGCGGGTCGGCCTTGGCGTGGCATCGGGCGGCCTGAAGCCAGGCGCGGGCCTTGCTCGCGGGGACCTGGTAGGTCGCGGCGGCCTGACGGAAATCGGTCGCGGCGGCCTTGGGATTGCCCTGTGCCAGCAGGATCGTGCCGCGCGTATCGCGCAGGTCCGGGTTTTGCGGGTCGAGCGCCACGCCGCGATCGGCCTTCTTGAGCGCTTCGTCGTAGCGCTGCCGGGCGGTGGCCAGGATCCAGGCCATGTCGTTCAGGAGCCGCGGCTCGTCGGGGCGCACCGCGAGAAACGCTTCGTGAATGGCGAGGGCGCGGTCTGCGTCGCCGGCGGCGAAGAGCAGACCGGCGAGGTCGAGCTGACCTGGATGATCGGCGGCGAGCGTCTTGGAAACGGCGGCCAGTCGCTCGATGGCCAGCTCGCGCAGCGGCGCTTCGCCGCTCGAGATCAACCGTTCGGCGGCGGGAGCGACCACGAACGGACCGGCGTCGGACCAGTCGGGAGATCGCATCAGCTCGGCGATTTCGGCGACCTTGTTTTGCGATGCGAGCCAGACGATGCGCGCACGGCGGGCCGTGTCGTCTTTGGGGCCAAGCTGGGCGGCGCTGTCGAGATACTTCGCGACCGCCGCCGGATCGGGCACGCGGGCGGCGAGATCGGCGAGCGTGAGCAGGACCGGCACTCCGCCGATTTGGGGGTATTCCGCGCGGAACTTTTCGAGACCGGCGATCGCGTCGGGCAGGCGTCCGGCCTGAGCCACCGAGCGGGCGCGGATCACGGCCAGCTCTGAATCTTTGGGGTGCAGCGGCAGAGCCTTTTCGGTGCGCGAGACCAGTTCGGCTGGGGGGATCAGGCCGTTGTCCGTGAGCACCGCCATTTCGCGGAGGCACTCGATTGATCCCGGATTGGCCTCAATCGCCTCGCGTAGCTGCAACACCGCGCGATCGGGCATGCCCGACTCGCGTTCGATGCGGGCCGAGAGCGCGGCCAGCGTCGGATCTTTGCTGAAAAACTCGCGGGCCTTTTCGGCGCGGATGCGGGCGGTGGCGTAGTCGCGCGAATCGAGGGCGAGCTCGATCAGCGCACGATGGGCGTCGAGCTGCATGGGGTTGCCCTCGACGGACTCCTCCAGGAGCTTTTTGGCGGGCGCGCGGTCGCCGCCGGAATCGAGCAGGGCGAAAGCGCGAAGCTTGATCAGTTCCGGATCGCGGACGCCGTCGGGGCCGCGCTCGATATCCTCGATGAGCTTCACGGCCTGAGCGCGATCGTCGCCGGCGTTGCGGGCGAGCAGGGTCTTGGCCAAGGCGCGCTTGATCTCGCGCGAGTTGGAGAATTTTCGCGCGGCGGTGCCGAGCAATGCGGCCGCATCGTCCATTCGCTGTCGGTCGTAATAGAAGATGCCGAGGCGCATGTAGCCTTCTTCGCTGTCGGGGGCGAGTTCGGGCAGCTTTTTGAAGTCCGCCTCGGCGGCGGCGAAATCGCCGAGCGCTTCGAGGAAAGAGCCGCGCAGCTCGTGCGTCTCGAAATCGGGCTTGGCGGCGAGGCGCTCGTCGATCAGCTTGCGGGCATCGTCGGCGCGGCCGGCCGCTTCGAGCAGCGCGATGCGGGTGCGGAAGATCTGGGGGTGGCCGGGGTTGAGCTTGTCGGCCTCATCGATCTCGCGCAGCGCCGCGGCGACGTCCGAGGTCTGGCGGTACTGCAACTGAACTCTCAGCACGCGCGCTTCAACGTCGGCGGGCTGATCCTTGAGGTAGTCGTCGAGCTCGCGGACAGCGGCCGCGAGCTCGCCGCGCTCGATCAGCTCGATGGTGCTTTGGGCCACCCGCACACTGGCGGGGAAGGCCTCGGATTTGACGATTTCGCGGAACTCGGTCTCGCGTCCGCGCGATTTGTACAACTGCGCCAGGCGCTGTCCGATCAGAATGTCTTTGGGGTTGGCGGCGCGGGCCATCTTGTAGAGCCGCTCCGCGGCGTCCCAGTCGCGGTTGCGCTCATAGGCTTCGCCCAACAGGAGCACGGCCCGCGTGGCGCGCGTGTCGGCCTCGACGATCGGCAGCAGAAGATTGATCGCTTCGCGCCGACCGGCGTCCGACGGGCGCGTCGCCAGGATCGCTTCGGCTTGAAAGATGCGCCATTCGGTGCCGGAGTCCCCTTCGATCTCTCGAAGTTTGTCGATGATGGGCTGGGCGCGCTGTGCGGCGGCTGCGTCGCGCAGGTCGATGCGCTCGAGCCAGCGGCGACGAATGATGCCGTCTTTCGGGTTGGCGTCGGCCAGCGCTTGAAGCTTTGCTTCGCCGGCTTGGGTTTCGCCGCGCTGCAGATCGAGCAGCCCCAGCTTGAGCTTGAACTCGGTCGCGAGGGCGGGATCGACGGCGACCATGCCGTCGTTGAGGGCGGCGATGGCGGCGGGGAAATCGCGCTTGCGAGCCAACGCATCGGACAGGCGCTTCCAGGGTTCGGATTCGGCCGGCGTGCGCTGCGACCACTGGCGCAGAACGTCGATCAATTCTTCCTCGTTGCCGACGGTGGCGAGGAAATCCGCCCGGGCGCGCCAGGCGCGCGGCGAATCCGGCTTGGCGTCGGTCATCGCACGGACGATCTTGCCGGCTTCGTCGAACTTGCCTTCGGCCGTCAGCACTTCGGCTTCGAGCTCGCGCAGCGCGATGGCATCGGCATGGCGAGCGCGGATCGGGGCGAGCGCGGCGCTGACATCGGCGATCGTCTGGGCGCGGGCCTTGGCATCACCCGCGATGCCCGCGCGAAGCTTGACCTTCTGCACGAGCACGGCCCGCTCGACGTCGTCATCCGAGAGGTCGGTCCACTTGGCGGTGAGCCGCGCGGCCTCGTCCCAATTGCCCTGCTCAACGAGCCATTGCAACTGCTGAATCTGCAACTCACGACGATCGCTGCCGCCGGCGGCGCGATATTGGGCGATGGACTCGGCGGCGCGGCGCGAGCGGCCGACGCGACCGTAGGCATCGGCCAGCAATCCGAGCACGTCGGCCCGATCCGGGGCCTGCACTTTCTCGTGCGGCTCGAGCAGTGCGATCACGGTGTGGTATTCCCCTTTGGCTTGCGCCTGGAGCGCTTCCAGCACGGCGATCGTGTGTTTGGCGGGCTTGCGTTCGACGAGGTCGAGCGCGGATTTGTACTCTTTCAGCAGTTCGTCGACCTTCGCCAACGCCTTCGCCGAACGCTCCCGGTCTCCCGCCTCGACGGCGCACTCGCGATCGAGCAGGCAGAGGCGGATGGCGTCGGGCAGAGCCAGCGCGCGATAGGACTTGTCGGGCAGCTCGCGCAGCGCGGTGTCGACGATCTCGACGCCGTTGCCGGTCTTGGCGCGGGAGAGATCGATCTGCGCGCGCAGCATGAACTGGGCCAGGACGGCGTCGGCGGAAAGCGCGAAGTCGCGCGGGCCGACCATGTCGGGCTGGGCCTGCGATTCCTTCAAGAGTGCTTCGGCGCGATCGAGTTCGCCGACGCCGACCAGCTCCAGCCCGAGCAGGACCTGATGCAACGGACCGACGGGCTTGAGCGCCAGCAAGGCCTTCTTTGCCTCGTCGAGCTTGGTCGGGTCGGGCGTGCCGTCGCGGGTTGCGAAGGCCTGCTCGCGCGCGAGCTGGGCCAGGCGGATGGCGGGCTCAAACGAGTTCGGATCGGCCGCGAGAGCCTGCTTGAGCGGCGCCTGCAGCTCGGCCACGTCCTTTACGCCGCGCTTCTGCAGCAAGAGGTGCTTGAGAACGCAAACCTCGGCCAGCAGTTGCTTTTCTTCGTCGGTCTTGGGCTGATTGATCGCGGGGAGCAGCTTTTCGATCGCGGCTGCGGCGTCGTCGAAGCGGTCCTGCTTGAATTTGCCCCGGGCCCAGAAGAACTGGGCGAGCGGATCGTTGGCGACGCGCTTTTCGGCGATGTAGAGCAGGTTGGAGTAGTCCGGCAGCATGTAGTAGAGCCGCATCAGGTCGTGGTGAGCGGCGACGTCGTCGGGATCGAGGCGGTGGATGCGGCGCAGCCCCTCGATGGTGCGCTGCACGTGTTCGCGCTGATAGGGACGAGACTTCATCAGCGCGTCGCAGTATTGGCGCAAGACGGTTATGTCGTCGGGGTATTGGCGGAGGTACTTCTGGAATCCGCCCCAGGCGGCAACCCAGTCCTGCTTGGCGACGGCGGCATTGGCCTCGGCCAGGCCGGCCGCGGCTCGTGATCGTTTCTGAAAGTAATGGATGCCGACAAACGCCCCGCCGCCTAAGGCGAGTGCGAGCAGCAGTCCAATCAGAAACCGAACGTTGACGGCGGCCAGGAGACGATGCGGATGAGGTAGCTTCTTCATATGTCGTTGCTCAGTTGAGTCGGCGACCATCGGGCGCGCGGAGAGGCCGCGTGCGGGAGAGCCGTCTCTCTATTATCGCCCTTCCAGGTCGAATGGTGATTGCATTTTATCGGCGATTCATAGCCGACCGATAAAAATTGCGATCTTTGCCGATTTAGCCCCTATTGCCGATCGCTCCGCGCACGGTTTGGCGGTGCGAGGTCGGGGTGACATGAGGGTCGCGAGCGACGGTCGGGCGGGGCGTCGGAACTGGCAGGATCGGGCTCGCCCGCCGTCGCCCCTCATTACACTTCGTCGTTTGAATCGAGCCGATGCGGTGCGGGCTGCCCTGGCGGCCGTGGCGTCGTGGTCTTGGTCGAAAGGTGGAGCCTTTGCTTTCGATGTTCGCCGCGCCCGTGGGCGCGATGGTGCTGTTTCTGGCGCTGCTCGAAGCCCCGGTCGAGAATCCGTGGAAGGCGCGGGTGGGGCCGGCGCTGGCGCAGGTCGAGCGAAACCCGAGTCCGTCGGCGTGTCGCAAGGCGCTGGAGACGGCCTATCGCGCCGACGACTGGGCCGCGGCCGAGCGGGTGGCGAAGATGGCACTCACCAAGCACGCCAACAATCAGGACTTGCTGCCGCTGATCGCGCGGGCGCTGTGGCGCGGCGGCGACGTGGCCGATGCCGAGGCGGCGCTGGCGAAGATCGACCCGCTGAGCGACGACCCCATCGCGCTTTCGACACGCATCAATATCGCGCTAGCGCGCGGCGACGCCGACGGCGCCGGCCGCGCTGCGGAAAAGCTCGCCGCGCGCGAGAGCCTGAGCGCGGCGGACTATTCGGCGCTGGTGGCGGCGTCGTTCACGATGAATCGGCTGGACGGCCTCGACGCGATGATCACACGCACGTTGAGCACCATCGACGTGAGCAACGGCTATCCCGAGATTTATCTGAAAGAGCAGTTCGACGGGTTGGCCGATTTTCTGAAAGCGGTCGGGCCCGCGCCGCTGAATCAGATCACGGCCTACGGCGATGCGCCGATGCCGGTGTCGAGTCTCAATCTGCCGCTTGTGAACGCGTATATCAACGGTAAGGGGCCGTATCGTTTGATCGTCGATACGGGCGGGAGCGTGCTGCTGTCGCTCGATCGGGACGTGGCCAAGGAGATCGGCCTGCGCGAGATCGCGAAGGCGACGATCCGCGGCGTGGCGGGCACCGATGATTCGATGCAATCGATCGCCGACGATGTGCGCTTCGGGAATGTGCGCATGACGCGGGTGATGACGCGCGTCTTCGACGTGGGCAAGGCGCTGATGTACTCCGCCGACGGCATCCTGGGGACGGGGATCTTTCACGCCGGACGGATGACGATGGACTTTGAGCGGGGGGTGCTGATCGTGGGCGAATCGAGCGAGAAGGACGGAGCGGGCGAAGAGCTGCCGATTCGCATCGTGGGCGACGGGAAGATCCTGCCGCTGATCCGCGTGAACGGCCTGGAGATGGTTGGGCTGCTCGACAGCGGTGCGGACGCGGTGGCGCTATCGCCGGCGACGCTGAAGACGCTCTACCCAGACTATGAGACGATGGAAGTTTCGGTCGGGGCGATGGGAGTGGGAAGCTCGTCGACGCCGACCATTCAGGTTGGGCCGGGGGTGCGGCTGTCGCTGCCGGGGAAGGAGTATGCGAACATCGGCGGGATCGGGCTGAATGTGCTGGACGAGACGCTGAGCCCGATGCTGGGGATTCAGGCCGATATTCTGCTGGGAATGCCGATCATGCGCGATATGCAGACGTACACAGTGGACTATCCGCGATGTAAGTCGTGGGTGACTTGGCTGTCGGCGAAGTAAGCCGGGCGGGGGTTGGCCGGCCTGACAACGGCCGGCGGAGTGGACCGGTCGAGGGCGCGTTTCGGGTTGGGCCGGCGAGCGGGGCCAGCTACACTCGCGCGGTCGGGGCGCGGGTTGTTGGGTTCGTCCCTTCGCACAACTCCGTTGATATGGATTCTTAGTCCGAGCCGCGGTACGCGGTCAAAAAGGGGAGCCAGGGGCCATGGCGGATGAGACTGTCAGCACAGTGCTGACTCGCGCGGAAGCGCGTGTCCTCGACTCGCTGTCGGGCGAGATCGAGCCGGTTCGCCGATCGATCGCATATCGACTGATGCTCGTCATCGTCGCATTGGTGATGGTGGTGCTCCCGCTGATCTACCTCGGGCTTGTAGTCGGGATCGGCTACCTGCTGTACTACCACGCGGTGCATCATGTGCCGACGCTTCGCGGTACGGGGGCAGCGACACGGTTTCGCGTGCTGGCCTACCTGGCGCCGCTGGTGATCGGCGCCGCGGTGCTGGTGTTCATGCTCAAGCCGATGCTGGCGCGACGCACGCGCGAGCACAACGGCCTGCGGCTGCGACGCGAGGACCAGCCGTTGCTGTTCGCCTACGTCGATCGGCTGGCGGAGATCGTCGGCGCGCCGAAGCCAAAAGAAATCAGCGTTGATACGGCGGTGAACGCGTCGGCGTCGTTTCGAAATGGCTGGTGGAGTCTGCTGCTGGGCGATCTGCGGCTGACCATCGGGCTGCCGCTGGTCGCGGGCATGTCGCTGCGGGAGCTGACGGGCGTCATCGCCCACGAGCTCGGCCACTTCACGCAGGGCGCGGCGATGCGAGCGGAGTTCGTCGTACGCAGCGTAAACATCTGGTTTGCTCGGGTGGTCTATGAGCGTGATTCCTGGGATGAATCGCTCGATGAAATGTGCGAGTCGGAAACCGGCTGGATCTCTTTGCTGGGCTGGTTGTCCACTCTCGGCGTATGGCTTTCGCGACGCGTGCTCTGGGCGCTCATGTGGGTCGGGCATCTCGTCAGTTGCCTGATGTCGCGGCGGATGGAGTTCGATGCGGATCGATACGAAGCACGCGTCGCGGGCTCGCCGGCGTTTGCGGGGACGGTGCGAAAACTGCACACACTGGGCTGGGCGCAGGCGCAGACGTTCGGCGAACTGCGTCAGGCGCTGGGGGCGTCGCGACTGCCGGATGATCTGCCGCTGGCGGTGCACGGAATCGCAGCCCGGTCGCCGGAGTCGCTGCGAGAAGCGATTGAGCATTCGATCGAACAAGGCCGCACGAGCTGGTTCAGCACGCATCCGTGCGACCGCGACCGCATCGCCAACGCGGAGCGGGAGCAAAGCGAAGGGATCGTCGCGGTCGAGGCGCCGGCGCAGACGCTGTTTCGGCAATTCACCGAGGTGTGCAAGACGCTGACGCTGGTGTTCTATCGTGACGCGATCGGCGCGGGGGTGACGCACAAAGACCTTGCGCCGGTCGTGACGCTGTCGGCGGAGGCCGACCAAGCTGCCATCGAGCGTCGCGCGGGGCAGCGCTATCTCGGCTTCGCTTGGCCGGTAGAGATTCCGTTGCGAATCGACGCGTTGACGTTGACGCAGCCCGAGCGTCCGAAGCAGACGCTGGCGCAGCTCCGCGCGGCGGTCGAGGAGTACGCGACGCTGGCGGCGGGGATGGATGATGTCGTCCGCCGGCGCCGCGCGGCGGAAGCCGACGTGAACTTCTGCGAGTGCGTAGCGGCGCTGAAAAAGGTGGGCATTGGGCTTGATCGCGACGCGGAGCGGCGACTGGCAGCGCTGGGCGCGACTGTTGAGCAGGGATTGGCGCAATCGAAACGCCGCCTGTCCGACGCGGCCGGCAAGCTGCAGGACTTGCTCGACGGCCTGCAGCCGCGCGTGCAGCTTGCGTTGCAATTATTGGCGGTGCCCGATGTCGTGCGGCGGATTCACGATGGCCACGCGCTGGCGGCGGATGTGCGCCGGTTCCTCGACGTTTTGTCGCCGATCCGCCTGGCGCTTTCGGATACGCAGAGCGTCGTCGCCGCTCAGTATGTGCTGCCGCGGCTGGTGAGCGCGCGGGTCGCAAAGGAAAATGAGGTGCTGGCGCACTCGCTGGTGAACACGCGCGTCGAGCGGCTGGCGCAGTTCCTCAGCGAAGCGCGGGACATCCTGAAAAACGTTCCGTTTCCCTTTCCGCACGGGGCCGGCCCGGTGAGCATCGCCCGCTACCTGGCGAACGAGCTGCCGGCGGAGGACGACGGCGCGGCTGTCTTTCGCACGAGCCTCGATTTCATCGAGAAGCTACGCGACCTTCACCGTCGCTGCGTCTGGCGCATCCTGACCGCAGCGGCAGCGGTCGAGCGGTTGGCGAAAATTCCGCAACCGGGCGATCTCCTGCGCGGTAAGACCGACGAAGTCGCGGAAGCGGTCGCCGAAGAGGGCGCCTGATCGATACGCGCTTTGTGCGGCGTCGCCTAGCATGTCGGCGTGGCGGGCCGTGTGGGGCGCGCGAGACAAGGCGGCGGCGCGGCGCCGGCGCGATTGGCGATCGGAGTTGCAAGATGGGTTGGGCCTGGTTCGTCGCATATCTGGCGGGCGGGTTTGTCGCGCTGGTGGCGCTGTTTTTGTTCGCGATGTACCTCGTCGGCCGCTCGCTGTCGCTCGAACATCGTCACAGGTGTCGTGTGCGCATCGGGCAGCCGATCGAGGCGGTGTATGAGCGGATCGCCGATGTGCAGGGCTGGGCGACCTGGGATGATGGAGTGAACCGCGTGGAGGCGGAGAACGCCGCCGCTCCGGGGGCGGATTTTTCGGGGCGGATGTACATGGGACGAAACACGATGGGGGTGCGCGTGCGGCGGACCGCGCCGCCGAAGAGGCTCGAGATCGAGGTCGAGGATCTGGGGGCCAAGATCTTCAGCGGTGTGTGGCGATATGAACTGTCGCCAGACGGCGGCAAGGCGACGAGCGTGGTGCTGACCGAAGATGGCAAGATTCACGCGGCGATTCCGCGGGCATTCGCTCGCAAATTGGCGGATCCGATGCTCTACATGAAGCGGCATCTGAAGGTGTTGGCGAAGAGCTTTGGAGAGGACGGCGCGGTTTCGCAGTGAGTGCGGCGGACGAGGCGACCGCGCCGCGGCCGCAGTCGGGCGAGCGGTCGCGGCTTTTTCGGCGGCCTGCGAGCCGCAGGCCGCTACTCCTTGCGGGCGGACGCGAAGCGCTCGGCGCTCTGCGACCAAGCGCAGCGGACGGCAACTACGGCTGATCGGACGTCGTGTCGGGCTTGACGACTTCGAAGTCGGCGACGAGCGGGAAGTGGTCGAACTGGCCGAAGCCGTCGTCGAGCGCGACATCCCACTTCTTCAGCCCTACCGACTCGAGCGCGGCGTCGGCGATGGTGGCCGTATTCAGCAGGAACGCGTTCTTGGCCCGCAACACGCTATCCGAATAGACCATGTAATCGAGCCGGTTGGGCGGCCACCTGTCGTTGTCGTTGCGCCAGGTGTACTCCGGGCCGATGCCGTTGTGCTTGAGCGGCAGCACGGTGAAGGCCGTGCCGTCCCAGTCGGGCTCGAAGTCGGCGCCGTAGGTCTGCTCGTCGGCGATGTTGCCGGTCTCGACGGTGGTCAGCGGCCCGCGTCCGCCGACGAGGTTGAAATCGCCGCAGACGATGTAGGCGGTGCCTTCGGGGAAGGTGATCTTTCCGCCCTCCTGCTGGGCATCGTGGATCCAGCTCATGTTGGCGTCGGCCTGCTTCTGGCGAATGGGGTCGTTCTTTTCGCCGTCGCAACACTTGAAGTGGTTGTTCAGGATGCAAAGGTCGGCGGGGAACTGTGCGTCGGGCAGGTCGATGAGCGCGATGGTCGCGTCGCGATAGCTGGGCGGGTTGAAGCTGCCGGCGGTCTGCTTGATTGGAAAGCGGCTGAGCACGACCTGCTTGTTGGCCTGATGGGCGTGCCAGGTTGCGCCGCCTTCGAGCGGGCGGATGCTGTTGGCCAGTGCGACGGTCTGTTCGGCGGTGTGTTCGCCGATCTCCTGCAGCGCCCAGACATCGGCGTCGAGAGCGCGGAAGATGCGTGCGAAGCGCTCGGGGCGCACCTTGGACTTGTCCGGGAAAATGTCGTCCCAGTGGCTGTTGTAGCTGACGACGCGGACGATCGCGCCTTCGGTGGGGCGCTTCAGAAAATCGGCGTTGTCGGCGATCGGCTCGTCGCCGGGCGTCCATGGCTTGCTGGTGGCCTGCGGGGGCGGGGCGTTCGCCGGCGACGCGGTCGGTGCGGCGGGTTGCGTAGCCGGCGCGGCGGCCGCCAC
>JALHOX010000062.1:0-3616 GCA_022842805.1 Phycisphaerae bacterium
TGCCACCACTCGCGCAGACACGCAAATTGATGCGCATCGCGAAATTCGCCACGCTTCCAGTAGCGCTGCGGAATGATGCCGCACTGCCGATAGCCCGACTTATCCAGCACGCGCATCGACGGAAGATTGCCCGCCATCACTTCCGACGTCAGCAGCCGCAGACCCAGCGTCTCAAACGCATAGCGCGTCCGAATGCGCACCGCGTCGCTCCCGAGACCCTGGTTGCGATCGCGCGAGTCACCGATGATCGTGCCCGTGTAGCCCGTGCCGTGGCGATAGTCGATGTGATGAATCCCGGCCAGACCGACATGTTCACCGGCGGGCGTCTCAATCGCGAAGACGATGTCGGCCCCGCCGATTTCGCTCGTCATCTTGTCGAACCAGGCGTTCTCCGCCCGGGCGCTGATCGGGAAATCGCCGCCCAGTACTGCCTGTGTCAGATCGGGGTCGTTCAGCCACCGCAGGCAGTTTTCGAGGTGACGCTCCTTGTCGAGCGGCACCAGCCTCACCACGTCGCCGGCCCATCCGTAGGACATCTCGCAGCCTCTTCGCCTGTCCCGCCGCGATCTCGTTCGCCACGGCGGATCCGGTTCTTGCGGCGCGGCTCGGCGCGCTCGCCAAACCGATACGAATCCTTCGGCTCGCATTCTACGCCGGGCGCGAGAGATGTTCGCTTTTCCGGACGCGCAAGCGCCCAAGGCGCAGACCTTGCGCCGCGCGTGCCGCGCGGTCCGGTCAGGGGCTTAGGTCGTCTTCCGATTCACCCTCGACATCGACATGCCCGCTGCGATCCAGATGAACGTGAATCACGTTCGGATGGCAGCAGATCGGGCAATCCTCGACATACTCCTGCTCGCGACCGGCGGAGATGTCGATCGGCGTGACGATCGTCTCGCCGCAGTTCTCACACACATATCGGGCTTCTGTCGTCATCATCGTTCAGCGTCCTCCGTTCAGGTCCGCCGCCGATCAGCCGCTCCCACTACTGAAATGTTACCAATCGTTGCCGACGATTGCCGCACTCCGCCGCAGCAGAATCCAGCGACTCGCCCCCGCGATCGCACCCGGGCTTACGGCGCATCGTCCGCAAACCCCGCCGCAAACTGCCAGCCGGCGCGCTTGCGAATCGCCTCCGGCGTAAGCAGCCCAAACTGAACCGTCATGCCCGCGTTCTCCATCAGGCCGCGCTTGGTGATCGCAAAGTCACCCTCATAGGCCGGCTTGATCTCGGTCAGCTCCAGCACCGTCCAGGTCTTGGAGTTCGCGCCGCCCAGCGTCGTCACGCGGTGCGGACCGGCCTCATCCGCCAATCCAAACACGCGCCCCGCCAAATCCGGGAAGCGATCCACCATCGTGATGCTCGGCGCACTGCGCGAGAAAATGCCGCTGGGAGTCTTCACCTTGAACTGATCCAGCGCCCGCTGCACCGCGGCCGGAAGCGCCGGCTGCGATGCGGCCCCGTCGACCGGCGCCGGTTCGCCCAGCATCCGCCGCACATCCGCCGCCGCCTCGACCGCCGCCTTCAGCCCGTTCGCCTTCGCCGCCACGCTGATCGCCTCGGCCTTCGCCTTGGCCAGCTCAAACGCCCGTGACAGCTTCAGGTCGCGCAGCACCGCCTCACGCACATCCGCCAGCGCCGCGGGCGGAGCCGAGGGCGCCGTCTCCAGCACCCGAAACACATACGCCTGATAGTCCAGACGCTTGCCCTGAATCGGCCGCGTCGCCATCAACACCGGCGACGGCTCGCCCAGCGCCAGCGCCGGCAGCGGATCGCCACGCTCAACCTTCTTCAGCAGCCCCGCACAGCGAAACGCGAACGACGCCAGGTTCAACTGATATTGCTGATTCAGCCGCAACTCCGGCTGAGACATCCCCAGCAATTGCGACAGCTCTCGCTCCGACACCAGCGGCGAAACCTGGTAGCTCAGCGCCGGAACATCCGCCAGCATCCGCTGATGCAGGTCGCTCAGGCTCACCTGCGTCGCCGGCGGCTTGCGGAAGCCGTTTTCATCGGTGTCGGCCCCCGACCACTGCGCGTTCGCCTCGCGCCGCAGACCGTCGATGATCTTGCGCGCTTCCTCGATGCTCCGCAGCTCGCGCACATCGGCGCGCACGCGCTGCTCGGCCTCTTCAAAGGTCATCGGGATCAAGTTCACCGACGATTCCGAAGCGTCGGTCGAGGGGCCGGGCTTCGTGTACTGGGCCGCGTTGCGCTCAAAGTGCTGTCGCACGTCCTTCGAGCGAATGGTCGGCGCCTTGATCTGCGACGGATCCAGCGTCACCCACTCGATCTTCACCCGATCGGGCAGGCGATAGCCGAATTTCAGCTCCTCGCCGCTCTGCGACGTGGGCGGCTCGACATCGCGATACTTCTCAAAAAACGCCTGCAGCTCCTCCTCGGTCGGCTCGGCCACATCGTCGATCAACTGGTTGGCGTCGATCGTCGCGCACTCGAAAACCGCCTGCTCCGAGCGATCGCGGAACTTCTGGCGCATGCGGGCCATGCTGTCCGAGTGGCCCAGGCTCTGCACATAAAACGACTTCGCGATCGCCAGGCCGTCGCCCAGCGCATCCAGCACCGCGTTGACGCCGATCCCCTGGTTCTGCGCAATGTCGTTCACAATCTTGTCGACGTTCGGATTGCTGCCGTCGCCCCGCAGCCACGATTGCACCTCGTGCCGGCCGACCTGGATCCCCACCCGTCGCGCCTCCTCACGCAGCAGCAAAAACTCCAGCCCCTGAATCGGCAGCTGCGCCAGCGGATACCCGCCGATCTGCATGCCGGCGCCGGCGCAGATCATTCGCGCCGCGTTGGCCGCCCTCAGCCGGTCGGTGTCGATCGAAATGTTGTAGGCCGTCGCTCGACCAAAGGTCTGAGCCCGTTCCTGCCGTCCGGAATTGAAATACTGAAAATTGTCCTGGATCAGGAATACGACCAGCAGCAGCGCCATGAAGACAAAGACGATGGTGCGGGTGTTCTCGCGAAACCACTTGGAGTTAAACGGCATCCGATTCTTCCTGACGCTCAGCCGCGACGCAGCGCGGCGTTTGCAAAGGGGTCGCTCGTGTTTTCAGGGCGTGCGCGGGCTCGCCCCGCGGCTGATCCCGCGTCCGCGCCGCCTCGCGCAAACCATGAGTATCGACGCCCCGGCCCGGTAAAACAAGCACGCCGCCCCCGCCACGCTCCCGCCCCCCGCCGATATCCGCAAATCTCCCCCCATTTCTCGCCCCATTCGCACGATTTTCGCCCGCAACCCGGTCGCAATTCGCAAACTTCGGTGTGGATGTCTTTCCGCAAACACCAGGCCGCCTCGGGCGGCGGGAGGCGGGTATGGCCGGCGCAATGCAACTGCGAAAACTGGGAACGAGATTCCGAAATGACGAATCGGCCGTCTCCGCCACAGAGTACGCCATCCTGCTCGCCCTCATCGTGCTCGTCTGCATGGCCACGATTCAGGGCATCGGCAGCCGGGTGATCAACCTCTACGGCGCAATCGACGGCTCTCTGCCCGAAGGAATGTTCTGATCCGAGCGGCGATCCCGACATCGCCGGGGCGGAATGGGAAGGAAGGGACAACGAGCAGCATTCGCGGCGCAACACATCCTCCGGCGTACG
>JALHOX010000062.1:3626-14467 GCA_022842805.1 Phycisphaerae bacterium
CGTACGGATGATGCCGAAGCGCCCGCACGCCATTCTTTTTAGGATGCACGCATGACGGTCCTCGCCCCCACGCCGTTTTTGTTCTGGCTGCTGGCCGTCACCGGAAGCGTCGTCGCCGGCTGGTGGCTCTCCGTCCGGCCGGGCGCCTCGATGCGCGACGTGAACACCCCGGTCGCGGCCCTCTCGATCGTCCTGGCGCTCGTCCTCGCCATGCTCGCCATGTCCGGCCAGAATCTCGACGGATTCCTCGCCGACACCCTCGCCCTCCTCCGCGGCTACTAACGACGTCCGCCCCGGTTGAACGCAGCGGCGTTCGACCGTAAGCTACTTGGCCCTCGCGAGTCGTCGGCGGCCACCCGTCGACGACCCGCGACGCAACCTGGAAAGGTGGCCGAGAGGCTGAAGGCAACGGTTTGCTAAACCGTCGTAGTGACGTTAAGTCGCTACCGGGGGTTCGAATCCCCCCCTTTCCGATCGCTTGATCTCCGCCCCGCAGTTCCCGCCCAGATCTGCAACCAACCGCCCCCACCATCCGCCCCGAACGCCCCCGTCGCAAAGTCACGGCCCAGCGACAACCCGCGCCGACGCCCACGTCACCTCGATCGGCGGCCCCTCCGTCCCCCGAGACGCCGCAGCCGCGCCCCGCGTCGCCGCCAACTGCAGCTTTCTCGCCGCGCCCAGTGGCACATCAATCGCCGCCGGAAAATTTCCCGCGTCCGTCGCCGTCAGCTCATAGACCATCTCGCCATCCAGCCACACCTGCACCCGCACCGGCTCCTCAACCGAATAGCCCGTGGCCCCCAGCGCCGCCTCAAACCGCTCAAAGCCCGGCGGCAGCGCAATCTCCACCTTGCTATCCCCACGCTGCGCGATGCCACGCAGGTGCGACTGGCTCCCGGCCCTCAGCGTGCCGCCCCGCAGCGACTTGTTGCACTGAAACACCGGCTGCCCGCCCAACGCCGCGGCTCCCTCGTCCGCCGCCGCCCGCGGCGACAAATCGCAGAGATAGCGAATCTCGCCCGGCAAGGCGGCATTCGGACCGTCCGCCGCCCCATTCTCCGCCGCCGCGCTGCGCGAGGCCGCCGGCGCGGCGTCGCGAATGCGAAAGACCAGATACTTCGCGTCGTCGCACTCGTCATACTTCTGGCACGGATAGATCAACTCGGCAAACTCGACGTCCTTCGCCAGTTGCCGCGAGAGCGGCTTGTGGTCGTCGTCGACGATCACATAGCGAGCTCGAAAATGATCGCGAATGTCGTGCAGATCGACGCGAATCTCCTCGTCGCGTGCCTTTTTCCCGCCCCGCGCCCGCCAGTGAATCCTGCTGTTCGCCGGAGCCTGGCCGCGCGTCACCTTCACATACCGCTCCCACAAATCGGGCCGCCGATCCTGCGTAAACTTCGGATCCAGCCCGACGATGTAGTGGTTCTTCGAGTTGTGATAAAAGTAAACGCCGAAGCAGTCCCAATCGTCGGTGAAGATGATGTCCCCCGGCTTCGAGTCCGCCTCGATCGCGGCCATCATCTTCTTGATCGCGGTCGTGTCATAGTCCGATCGCAAGTCGTTGCGTGTGCTCGCCAGAGCCGGGGCCGCGACCGAGATCGTGCAGACCAGCAGCATCACCGTCACCAGCACCGCGTCTCCCAGCCGCGCGAAATAGCGCATCGGACTCAGCCGCGGCAGATCCACCGCCCGCAGCCACGCCATCGCCGCAACCAGCAGCACCGCCGCCCGAAAGCGCGTGTCGAGCAACAGCTCGCGGGCCGGCTCAAAGCGCGGCTGTCGAAACCACGACGACACGTAAGGCACATCGCTGTAGACCACCATCGCCGCGAATACGCCCAGCAGCCCCAGCCCGACCCAGATCGCAATGGCCCGCGCCATGATCGCAGGCTCCGGCTCATCCTCGGTGTCGCGGGCCCACCATTCGGCGACTTTCGCCAACACCGGCCCCGCCAACGCCGCCGCCGACAGCCAGCCGAACGCCGGCCAATACTCGATGAATCGCCGCGCCTTGCACGTCAGAAGCAAAAAGCCGAAGTTGAGGACGAGCATCGCCGTCTCAGGCCCGCTCAGCGTCGGACCAAAGCGCAGCCGCAGCAGCAGCGCCAGCGACCAAACCGCCAGCAGCGGACCGGCCATTTCGATAAACCACCACACGCCCTGATAAGGCTTCCACTCCTGCCCCACTTCAATGTCCGGCGAAAGCCCCGTGCCGAACACCTGCAGCAGCAAAAACTCGTACATGCCGCTGGCATAGGGATAGCCGAAGACGCCGATCAGCCAGCCGATCGCGCACGACGCCAGCATCTTGATGGAAAAGCGCCGATCGCCCGCCGGCCCGATGAAATCGCAGGCGAAGAACACCGCCACAATCACCCCCGCGAACATCACACCGCCCAGGTAAAGCTGGTTGTAGAGCGCGATCGTAACCCCCGCCGCGATCGCGCGCCGCGTCGTCAAAAAGTAGCACAGCAGCAGCATCAGCATCAGCGACGGCGCAATCGCCCGCACATATCCCAGCCGCAGGAAAAACTGGTGCGGCAAAATGAGCACCAGCGCGAACCAGAGCCAGCGATAGGGCACGCCCAAATGGCGCATCAGCAGATTCGCGATCACCAAAATGCCGCCGAAACAAGCCGCGACCGCCCAGCGACCGCCCGCCAAAATGTCGCCGGTCAACAGCTTCGCCACCCCCAGAAACGGCAACAGCAACACGTGAAAGCCGAAGTGGTGGCTGACAAACTTGTCGCTCGATTGACGAAAATAGACGAACTGCAGCCAGGGAAACTCCTGCGTCGCGCCGATCGTCGGCAGCAGCGACGCCATCTTGGTGTGATACCACCCGTCGTGGTCGCGCACGCCGATCAGATCGCCATTCGCCCCGCCGGGCTTGGTCTGCAAAAAGGTCAGGAACAGAAATCCCGCCGCCAACAGCGCCAGAGACTCCGCCCAGATGCCGACCCACGCCGGCCACAGCAAATCATCGGCCGGCGTGCGGAGACCCCGTGGCGCCGCATCGCCCGCGACGGGCGTCGCGCGCGGGTCCGGGGCCGGCTGGGCGTTCGGTGGCGTGTGGCGGGTCATTGGCTGCGCTGTCAGGTTAGGCACCATGCGCCAGCAGAGGCGCAACAACCATTCTGACGTACATCGCCGCGCCCGTCACGCGCGACGCAAGGTTGCTTGGCAGCGGCCGACGGCTCGCCGGCCGACGGACCCGGTGCAAATAGCGACCGGCGCTCCGCCGGCCGCTACTTCTTCCCCTCGCGCTTAATCTCGCGATAGAGCGTGAAAAGCTCGCGGAAGGCGCGCAGGATGACGCTCAGCTTGGCCCCGGTCTGCTGGCCTGCGGTGCGCGGGTAGTGATTCACGCCCATTTGCCGCACGCGGTAGCCCAGGTTGGTGGCCTTGGCCAACACTTCCGTGTCGATCAGCGCCCCGGTGCTCTTCATCGTGATCTGCTGAAACAGCGTTCGCGGATAGAGCTTGAACGCGCAATCCACATCCCGAATCTTGAACCCAAAGAGAAAATTCACCAGCCGCCCCCAGGCCCACGCATTCATCTTCCGCTTCAGCGGGTCGCTGCGCTTGATGCGATAACACGAAACGATCGTCTTCGAACTCGGGTCGGCCGTGTCCAGCAGCTCCAGCAGTTTCGGCAATTCCGCCACGTCAAACTGCCCATCGCCGTCGGTGTAAAAGACCCAGTCCTTGGTGGCTTCGACAAAGCCGCGGCTGAGCGCTCCGCCATAGCCGCGATTCGGCCGATTATGGGCGACCCGCACGCCGGGAATCTCGCCCGCCAACCGGTCGGCGATCTCGCCGGTGCGGTCCTTCGACCCGTCGTTGACGATCACGACTTCGAGATCATCAGTCACCATCCGCCCCGCCGCAACCGCCGCCCGCGTGACACGCTCGACGTTGCCCTCCTCGTTGTAACACGGAAACGTGATCGTCAGCGAAGGAAGCTTGCGGGGGGCGTCGGCCATATCTCGATTCGCTCGCGCGGCGTGGGCCCGGCCGAACACCAGCCGCGCTGGCAATTCGACCCACAGGGGGCTCGCCCCGGACGCGCTGTCGGCGTCGCCCCGTTCATTGCCGATAATACAGCCGCCACGCCTGTCCAACGATCTACCGTTACGATCAGCCGTTGAAACGGCGGCTTGGGGAACCGTACAGTGATAGGCGGAAGTCGGGCGCCGCGGCGGCGCTGTCGACATTCCTGCCGGATGTGGGTGAAGCGTGCGGAGATTCTTCTCGTCCAGCCTGATCGTCGGAATCGCCATCGGCTTGATCGTCCTGCCCGCTTGCGTGCCCCAGCCCGCACCGAGCGTCCCGATCGGCGGCGGCGGCGGCGGTTCGCTCACGCCCCCGCCCGCCAGCAATTCCAATCGAAACGCCAACCGCAACGCGAATCGAAACTCGAACAGCACCGATTCGGGACCGCCTCGCCCTAACACAAACAGCAACGCGAACGCCAACACAAATACGAACGTCAACGCCAACCAAAACGCGAACGCCAACGCGAACCAGAACACCAACGTCAACGCCAACGACAATGTGAACGCGAATCAGCGCGTTCCCGGCTCCCCGCTCATCACCGCCTTCGCCGACGCCATCACCCCCGAGTGCACCATCTTCCGCAGCAATCAGTTCACGCTGGTCGAAGGCAACGCGCCGGTCACCTGGAGCATCCGCAGCGGCCCGCCCGGCATGACCATCTCCTCCGCCTCGCGCCGCGTCACCTGGAACGCTCCCAATTTCGGCTTCCTCGGCACCTACACCGTGCAGGTCGCCGCCACCAACGCGCTCGGCGAAGACCTCGAAGATTTCGTCATCACCGTCGAGCCCCTCTTTGATCGCATCCTCGAGCGCCTCAGCAACTCGCTCATCGGCGCCGTGCCCGACAAGGAAAGCACCAGCGTCTCGCTCTCCTCCGACGGAAATCTCGTCGTCTTCCAGAGCGACGCCACCAATCTCGTCGCCAATGACACCAACGGCGTCGTCGACGTCTTCCTGCTCGATCGCGCCGCCGGCGAACTCCGACGCCTCAGCCTCACCAGCACCGGCGACCAGCTCACCGTCCCCTCGATCACGCCCGTCATCGCCGCCGACGGCGACTTCGTCGCCTTTCAGACATTCTCCGGCGCGCTGGCCCCCGACGACTCCAACAACAGTGCCGACGTCTTCGTCGTCGACCTCGTCGCCGACACCATCGAGCTCGTCAGCCGCGCCAGCGACGGCACCCTCGGCGTCAGTGGCGCAACCGACCCGGCCATCTCCGCCGACGGCCGCTTCGTCGCCTTCGCCAGCCTCTCGAGCAATCTCGTCGCCGCCGACACCAATCAGGCCAGCGACATCTTCGTCCGCGATCGTCAGACCGGAACCACCACCCGAGTCAGCATCGCGACCGGCGGCGCCGAGGCCGACGGCCTGAGCCGCAGCCCCGCCATCTCGCCCAACGGGCGCATCGTCGCTTTCGTCAGCGAGGCCACAAACCTCGTCGCCGACGACGCCAACGCCGCCCTCGACGTCTTCGTCCACGACCGAGACACCGGCGAAACCACCCGCGTCGCCCTCGGCCCCGCCAACGCCGAAATCGTCGAGGGCGCCGACGGCCCCTCGATCACCGGCGCCAACGGCGAGTTCATTACCTTCATCACCCGCGGCTCTCTCGCAACCACCGACGTCAACGGCCTCTCCGACGTCTACCTGCGAAACCGCCTCACCGGCGTCGTCACGCTGGTCAGCGCCGCGCCCAACGGCTTCGCGGGCAACGAAGCTTCGACCTTCGCCCGCATCTCACCCGACGGCAACTTCGTCGCCTTCGAGAGCCAGGCCGCCGACCTCGTCGCCGGCGACCCCAACAACAATCTGATCGATATCTTCGTCCGCAACCTCTCCGCCGGCACGACCCAGCTCGTCAGCCTCAACGACGACCTCGAATCGGGCAATGGCGCCAGCTTCCGCCCCGCCATCGCCCGCAACGGCGTCTTCGTCGCCTTCGAAAGCAAAGCCGACAACCTGACCTGCCCAGACGACTTCGATTTCACCGACATTTTCGGCAAGCCGCTCTTGCCCTAAACACTCGAGCACACAGCGCGCCGTTTCGGATCCCTTCCGGCGCGCCGCTCGATCAACGCTGTCAGCGGTCAGGTTTCATGTGTCGGGGGGATGGCGAATCAATGAGGACCGCGAAACGATCGGGTTAACGAATCAACATTCGCGCCCGCGGCGAACGCTTCTGCATTTTTCATTCTGCATTCTGCATTTCTTCCAATCACGGCGCCGCACAAACACTCCCCGCCACCACGGCCCGCCTCGCACCCGTGATCCGCGGCAGCGCAATCGGCACCCCCTGATCGCATAGATCCGCCAGCACCGCAAAGGCGATCGCCTCGCGATGCCCCGCCGGCAGCCCGTGCACATCGGTCATGTCGATCACCGCCCGCAAACCGCACGCCCCGATCGCACGCGCCAGCTCGCCCCGCAGCGCCCGGTTCGCCGCACCGCCGCCGGCGAGCAAAATGCGACCGGCGTCCGGCGCATCCCGCGCGACGGCGGCCGCGATCGTGTCGGCCAGCGCCGCGCTCGCCGATCGCAGCACATCATTGGCCGCACCCGCCGGGGCCACCTCGTCGATCAGCATTCGCAATTCATCGCCGCTGCCCAGCGATCGCCGCTGCGCCACTTGCTGCTCCAACCCGCCGCGAATCCGCGCCACGACTTCCGCCCGCGCCGCGCCTCGCTCCGCCGCCGCTCCATCCCGATCAAACGGCTCGTTCAGCAGTCGCCGCGCCAGCCCGTCGAGCAGATGGTTACAAGCGCAAATGTCCCCGCCGCGAATCGCATCAAGCTCGGCCTCGCCCACCGCCGCCGGCGGATGCGCATGCTCATCGCCCCAGTTGCGCCGCCCCGTCAGCGCCGCAATCGGCGCGCTCGTCACCGGCGAAACTCCCGAGTGTTCGGCCGCCCGCGCCAGGTCGCTCAGATTGACCGCCGCCGCCTGCCTTCGCGGCAGCACGGTGTGGTTCGCGAATCCGCCCAGATTCACCACCACGCGCGATTCACGATCCGAACCGAGCAACACGAAATCGGCGATCGGCGTCAGCGGCGCTCCCTGCCCGCCCGCCGCGATATCCGCCGCCCGAAAATCGCAGATCACCCTGCAGCCGAACTCCGCCGCAACCGGCGCCGGCGAAAAGAGCTGCCAACTCAACGGCGGAGCATGAAACACCGTCTGCCCATGAATGCCGATCAAGTCACAACCCGGCCCCGCACCACCCGCCGCGCCAGCCCCCGTCGACGCCAGCACCGCCCCGATCGCCTCGCAATGCGCCAGCGCAAAATCGCGCGACAGCGCGCAAATCTCCGCCGCCGACAGCCGCGCCCCTTCGCAAAACGCCCGCAACCGCGGCCCCAACTCCCCCAGCGGCCGAGACCCGACCCGCTCCACGTCGCACCGCAGCGCCAGCCTCTGCCCCGCGATCCGCACCAGCGCCACGTCGATCGCATCCAGGCTCGTCCCGGTCATCGCACCAATCACCCGTCGCGGACTCATGCGGACAGCCTCTGAAAAATCTGAAAACAGACTCTGGTAGCAACAGCGCTAGCATGAAAGGTCGTTGGAGATTGGTTTGACTCGCCCAGACCCCGAACCACCAGCCAGTTTCCCGAAGCCCGACCGGCAGCATAACCGCGCCCACGATCCGAAGGAATGAAACCGTGACCGACGCCAAGCACTACCTGATCCTCGGCGCCTACGGCGGCATCGGCAGCGCCCTCGCCCGGCGCATCGCCAACTCCGGCGCCCGCCTCACGCTCGCCGGCCGCGACGCCGCCAAACTCGCCACGCTCGCCCAGGAGATCGGCGGCGCGCTGACGCTCCCGCTCGACGCCGCAAGCTTCGAAGAGGTCGAGCAGGCCTTCGAAACCGCCAAAGCGCAGCAAGGCGAACTCGCCGGCGTCGCCAATTGCTGCGGGTCGGTGCTGCTGAAGGCGGCCCACCTCACCAGCTTTGCCGAGTTCGAGAGCGTCTGGCAGCGAAACGTCACCACCGCCTTCGCCACAGTCCGCGCCGCCGCCAAATCCATGCGCGGCAACCCCACCGGTGGCGCCGTCGTGCTCTTTTCGAGCGCTGCCGCCGCCATCGGCCTCGCCAACCACGAAGCCATCGCCGCCGCCAAAGGCGCGGTCGAAGGCCTCACGCTCTCCGCCGCAGCCACCTACGCCGCTCAAGGCATTCGCGTAAACGCGATCGCTCCGGGCCTGGTCGAAACGCCGCTCACCGCCAGCCTTCGCAGCAACGACCTCGCCGCGAAAGGCTCGCTCGCCATGCACCCGCTCGGCCGCTTCGGCAGCGCCGACGAACTCGCAGCAGCCGCCGCCTGGCTGCTCTCCGACGACGCGTCCTGGATCACCGGACAAGTCCTCGGCGTCGACGGCGGACTGGCGCGACTGAAAACCCGCGGCAAGGCCGGCTGACGCGCACCACCGTCGCCGCGGCGCACCGCCCACCCGCCCAAACCGGCGCCGCGGCCTACACCGCCCACCCACACCCCAACCCTTAAGTTTCTGCCATCAATCAAGTTACAGCGATCGCCCCGCGACCGGTTCGATTGACCTCCTACGGCGAATCCGGTATTACCGATAAACTATTGAGCGAAATCGCCCGGTCGCGAGCGCGAGTCCCTCCGGCTCCCCACGCCCGCGCGACCGAGACATCCGGAGCATCTCATGGCCGCGCCACAACAATCCAAGGCCCCCAAAGAACGCGTCAATATCACCTATCGCCCCGCCACCAATACCAAGGAGCAGAAAGAGCTCCCGTTTCGCATGACGGTGCTGGGCGACTTCACCGGCAAGCCCGACGAAACGCCGCTCGAAGATCGCAAGATGATCCGTGTCGACAAAGACACCTTCAACGACGTCATGCGCAGCCAGAGCCTCAGCGTCGCCGTCAACGTGCCCGATCGCCTCTCGGGCAAGGCCGGCGAAGAGATGGGCTGCGAACTGAAATTCGCCACGCTCAAGGACTTCGAGCCCGAGCAGGTCGCGCGTCAGGTGCCGGCCCTCAAGCAGTTGCTCGAGATGCGCGAAGCGCTCACCGCCATCAAAGCCCCCCTCGCCAACAAGCGCGATTTCGCCAAGAAAATCAGCGAAATCGTCAAGGACGAGGCCACCCGCAACAAACTGCTCGCCGTGCTCAAGAATGAACCCGAGGAAGGCGCCTGATCCCGATCATGAATCCTGCGCCGCCCGACGCCTCCTTCAATCGCGCGACGCCGCAAACCAACCGATAGCCCGCAGCGGAGACGATAGACCATGGCTGAAGCCCCGCAGTCCGGACAACAACCTCAGGCCGAGTCGCAGGACATCGCCAGCCTGCTCGACGAAATCACCGTAGCCGCAGGCATCAAGGACGAAGAGTCCCGCCTCAAGGCACGCCGCGGCGTCAAGGAATTCCTCGCCAAGGTCGTCGCCACGCCCGGCGAAAAAATCGACAAGGCGCTCGTCGATTCCTACATCGCCGAAATCGACGCCCGCATCAGCGCCCAGCTCGACGAGATCCTCCACAGCGCGCCGGTGCAAAAACTCGAGTCCGCCTGGCGCGGGCTGAAGTTCCTCGTGGATCAGACCGACTTCCGCGAGAACATGAAGATCGACATCATCAACGTCTCCAAAGACCAGCTCCTCGAAGACTTCGAAAATTCCCCCGAAATCGTCAAGAGCGGGCTCTATCAGCACATCTACACCGCCGAGTTCGGCCAGGCCGGCGGCGAGCCGATCGGCGCCATGATCGCCAACTACGACTTCGGCCCCGGCCCGCGCGACATCGCTCTCGCTCAAAAGGTCTCCGCCGTCGCCGCCATGTCGCACTGCCCCTTCATCGCCGCCGCTTCGCCCGAGATGTTCGGCATCGACGACTTCCAGGAACTGCCCAAGGTCCGCGACCTCGCGACCGTTTACGAAGGGCCGCAGTTCACGAAGTGGCGCAGCTTCCGCGATTCACCCGACGCGCGCTATTTCTCGCTCACGCTGCCGCGCTTCCTGCTGCGCCATCCCTATGACCCCAGCGCCAATCCGGTGAAGGCCTTCGACTATCAGGAAGCCGTCACCGACGACCACAAGAAGTATCTCTGGGGCAACGCCTCCTTCGCCTTCGCCACGCGCCTCGCGGCCAGCTTCGCCACTTCGCGCTGGACGATGAACTGCACCGGCCCGCAGGCCGGCGGCATGGTCGAAAACCTCATCCTCCATCAGTACGACACGCTCGAAGGCATTCAGACCAAGATCCCGACCGAAGTGCTCATCAGCGACCGTCGCGAATTCGAAATCGCCGAGAGCGGCTTCATCGCACTGACGATGTACAAAAACACCGACAAGGCCTGCTTCTTCAGCGCCAACTCGGTGCAAAAGCCCAAGACCTTCCCCGACACCCCCGAGGGCCGCGCCGACCAGACCAACTACAAGCTCGGCACGCGCCTGCCCTACATGATGATGATCTCACGCCTGGCGCATTACCTGAAGGTGCTGCAGCGCGACAACCTGCAGACCTGGCAGACGCCGGTCAAGATGCAGACCGAGCTGAACGAGTGGCTGCGTCAGTACGCCGCCGACATGGACAACCCCACCGAAGAAGTGGCCAATCGCCGACCGATCCGCAAGTTCGACGTCAAGGTGGCCGAGGTCGAAGGCGAAGTCGGCTGGTACAAGGTCGACCTTCAGATCATGCCGCACATCAAGTACGAAGGCGCCAACTTCTCGCTCTCGCTGGTCGGCAAGCTCGACAAAACCTAAACCCGCGGGACCGCCCCTGTGTGGAACCCGTTTGGCGTGTG
>JALHOX010000063.1 GCA_022842805.1 Phycisphaerae bacterium
CCGCGAAAACGCAACACGCCAGCGTGCATCCGACGAATGTTCTGTTTCGCATGGCAATCCGACAAATCGGGTCGAAAGATGCTGTCGCTCTCGCCGAACGCGGCGGCGCCTGGGCGACGTTGACGGTCGCCGCAGATTACGGTTCGCCGTCGACGATGTCGGCGTAGAATGCTGCCCAGCGCTGGCGGTGTCAATTCGTCGGCCCGATAACATGCGTGAAATCGAGATCAAGTATCGGCTCGGAGACCCCCCTGCGTTGCGGTCGGCGCTGCTGGCCTGCGGTGCGCGGCAGCGCGGGTGCGTGATCGAAATGAACCGCATCCTCGATTTCGCGGATGGGCGGCTGCGGGCTGCGGGGACGGGGCTCAGGCTGCGATCGACGACGAACATCGCGCAGACCGACGTCGCGCCGCCAGTGGCGAAGCCCAACGACTCAGCGAGCGCGGCTTCCAGCCACATTCTGACCTATAAGGGACCGATGGCCGAACGGGACGGAATTCGCGATCGAACCGAAATCGAGACGCGGATTGAGGACGCGGATGCGTTCCTGATGCTGCTGAAGGCGCTCGGGCTGGTCGAGCGGCTGCGATTTGAAAAGCTGCGCGAGTCGTGGTCCATCGACGGAGGCGAAGTCGTGATTGATCGCTTGCCGTCGCTGGGGTGGTTTTGCGAGATCGAAGCCGGCGACGAAGCGACCATCCGCAGGATCGCAGAGCGCATCGGCCTGGGCGGGGCCGCCCCCGAGCCGCGGACCTATCCCGCGCTGGTCAGCGCCGCGGGCCAGGCGGGTGCTGACGGCGTGATCGAATTGCGATTCGGCTGAAGATCGCGCGCCGCGACACATCTTTCGTTGGCCGACTTAGTACGAGAAATTCACATGCCGCACGCCGTGGCAGGTGAGCGTGCAGGAGCCGCTCTCCACGCCGCGATCGAAGAATTGTCGCTCGCCGCCGACGATCGACAGATCAAAGTTGATCAGGTGGCTGTGTTCGGTGGGGCTGCCGTTGACGCCGTGGGCACTGTGACAGGCGCTGCAAGGCGTGCGGCCGCGGACGATGTGGCGCTCGTGGGTGGGGAAGCTCTCGTTGTTGAGGATCGAGTTGCGATCGTGGCAGCGATAGCAGAGCGCGTAGGCCCCGGGCGATTCGATGGTGAAGTCGGCGGTCTCGTAGCGATCGACCAGCAGCGCCGGGTAGCGCGAGCCGTGCGGGCCATTGGGTCCGCCGCCGCCGAGCTGGCGGGCGTCGGGGTTGTTATGGCAATCCTGACAGTTCATTAGCGGCTGCGCTCGCGCGGTGGGTAGCAGGCTGGGCGTCTCGGCCGGGCTGAGGCGGCCGGCGAAGGTGATCGGGTGGGCGGAAGCGGCCGTGGGCTGAAACTGACGGCGGATGTTTCCGAATTCGTCGCGATCTCGGACGACCCGTCCGCGGACGGGCACGGGATTGTCGGCGTGGCAGCGGAAGCACACTTCGTAGTAGTAGCGAGCTTCGTCGATGGGCGCTCCGCCGATGGTCACGCCCGGCACCGATTGCATCGTCGCGAGATAGTTCGGACCTTGGAGGCGTGTCAGGGCCGGGCTCTGGCTGACGAGATTGGCCTGGGTGGCGTGCGGATTGTGACAATCGACGCAATCGACATGCGGCGTCATCGAGCGCGGGTCTTCGGCCGGGTCGTGTCGATCGCGAGAGCGGAGCGGCTGATGGCCGCTGCGCAGCCCAACGGCGGCCAGCACATCGCGCGCGGTGACGCCATTGTGACATTCGATGCAGAGGTTGTAGGGGCGATCGCGGAGCAGGCGCGGGCGATGGAGCGCGCCATGCGAGACGTGACACGTGGCGCAGGCGTTTTGTCCGATGGTGCCCAGGAGTGGCGGCGTGCCCTGCGTCAGCGTGGGCGGAATCGGCACGGGGCTGCTGGCGTGGGCGCCATTTCGCCAGCCGCTCATGTCGTGGCAGGTGACGCAGAGCGCGCCTTCGACATTGGGGATGCGTAGGAAGTCGCCGAATTCGTTGTTGTGGGGATCGTGGCAGGCAGTGCATTCGAGTTCGCCGCGGGGGCCGAGAGGCACGCGGCGATCGACGACGTCGGGCAGGCGGAGCTCGGGGTCGCGGTTGGCGAGCTGGCGGTCGAAGCGCAGGCCGACGGGGTGATCGTCGGAGAGGTCGTTGGTGAGTAGCCCGGGGCCGGTGGGCATGAAGGGCTGATTCATCGCGATTTCCTGATCGCGGGTGATGGTGAGCCCGAGCGCGATCGAGCCGTCGTGACAACTGAGGCAGAGCTTGCTGGCGAGGCCGGGCTGATCGACGCGGGCCTCGGTCGTGCTGCTGCGATAGATGCGGTAATAGGCCTCCGGGGTGAAGCGGTTCCAGAGGGGCGCGGCGGGGCTGGTGTTGTGGGGCGCGTGGCAGAAGATGCAGACTTCGGTCTCGTTGACGGCGCGCACCGGGCCGGGACCGAAGGTGGATAGATCGTGCTTGGAATTCACGACGCTTTCGTCGGCCTGTAGCGCGGCGACCCAGCAGCCGAGCGCGATCATCGAACAGCGAATGCGGATCATGACGAGGCCTCCTGCGACGGCGCGGCCTTCAGATATTCGAATACTTGTATGCGTCGATTGCGTGTGTCGGCGATCCAGATCCAGTCGTTGTCGTCGATCCAGATGCCGCCCGGCACGTTCAATTCGCCGGGGCCTGCGCCGCCGGCCGCGAAGGCCAGGAGCAACCGGCCCGAGCGGTCAAAAATCTGCACATTTTCGAATTGCGAATCGAGGACGTAGAGATTGCCGTCGGAATCGACGGCGCAATCGCGCGGGAGGGAGAAATCGCCGGCGGCGTCGCCCTTCTTCCCCCAAGACTTTTGGGCCGATCCGGCGTCGCTGAGCAATTGCACGCGAAAGTTCATGCTGTCGGCGACGAGCACGGCGCCGGGGTCGGTGGTCGCGAGAAACGCGGCGGCGGTGGGGAAATTGAACTGGCCCGCGCCGGCTCCGCGCCCGCCGACGCGGCGCTTCAGCGTGCCGCCCGCGTCGAAGACGGCGATGTCATGTCCGCCGGTGTCGACGACCCAAAGTTCGCGTCTCGCGGCGTCGTAGGCGACGCCCGCGGGCCGCTGAAGCGCGGCGCCGCCGATGGTCGTGCCTGTTCCGTCTTCGCCGACCAGCAGGACGGCCTTGCGCTTGGCGTCGGCGATGGCGATGCGACCATCGACCAGCGCGACATCCATGGGCCACTCGAGCGGCTTGCCGGCGGCGGTCGTCATGCGTGTCCAGCGACCGGCGTCGCGATCGATCACATGCACCATCGGGCCATCGGGGTGTTGCGGATCGGCCACGACGACGCGCGAGCCGGCCGCGGCGACCGCCGCGGGGGCCGCGAAGCGCAGGGCCGGACCGGCGGCGCCGGTAACGGCGCGCAGCAGCGCGCCCTCGGCCCGAATGCCGAGATCGGCGGCGTTAGTGATCTGCCCGACCCAACGGATGCGGGCGGGATCGGGCGGCGCGGGCCAGGCGCGCGAGATCGAGCTTTGCGGGAAGCGGCCGAGCGAGCTGGGGCCGCGGCCGGGCGCGGCGCAGTTGCCGACCATCGCAATCGCGGCCGCCGTGGCGGCGAGCCAGGCGAGCCGAAGGGACCAGATCAGCGTCGGGGAGCGAGTATTCATCAGCGCCTCAAGACCGGAAATTCGCGTCGCAGCCGCAGCCAGGCGGTGAGGTTGCGATCGCGCGAGCCGGGCAATTCGAGTTGGTCATATTCGAGCTCGACGCTCGCCGTAAAGTAGCCGATCTGCCAGCGCAGCCCGGCGTTGATGTCGATGCCGCGGGTGGTGCCGAAGAGCGAATCGTCTTCCCAGCGATAGGTTGCGTTGACGTTGAGGTCGGCGTCGGAGGCGAAAGCGTAGCGATAGTTCATGCCGACGTCGGCGACGCGCGTGTCGCGGGCGAGCAGTTGCTGCGCCCCGCGGAAATCGAAGTAAGAGGCGTTGGCGCGGGCGTCGAGATTGTGCGGTGCGCTGGCGACGAGCTGCACTTCGACGCCGGCGTGGCCCGCGCGAAAGGGGTCGATCGAGTCGTCGTGATACTCGAACTCGCCCGAGGCCGACCAGCGCGGCTGGCGATAACGCAGGCCCGTGCGATGGCGCTGAATGTCGCGCGGAATCAGCGGCACGAGGCGCTCCTGCGTGACCGATTCGTATTGCAGCGAGCCGGCGTAGTAGGGAGTCCAGCCGTTCTTGAAGGCCTGCTCGACGCGCACATCGAAGCGATCGCGATCGACGTCGAGCCGGGCGGAGGGGTCGTACTGGTAGCTGACCATCACCGTCTCATTTGGGCGGATGCGGCCGGAGGCGATCCGCCGTAGGAACGTGTTGCCGCGATTGCTGAAGACGGTGTAGTCGACGCCTTGCTGGTAGAGGAGCGTGCGGTCGGCGTTGGTGACGATGAGTGAGCCGGGGATGATGTTGGGCTGGGCCAGCGCGGTCGGCAGCGGATCGCGGAATGAGACGGACTCGGCCAGGATCACGCCGCGCTGCCGGTCCCCTTCCAATCGCGAAGAGCTGTGAACATAGCCGAGCGAGGAGGTGAAGCGGCCCAGGGCGTTGTCTTTGCTGAAGTTGACGTTGGGCGTGATGCCCCATTCGGAGCCGTCGCCGATCAGGTCGACGTCTTGCGAGAAGCCATACAGCCCCAGGGTGGAGGTGAGCGCGTCGCCGAATCGGTGCGTCAGCGAAAAATCGCCGCGGAAGAGCTCGAGCTGCTGGCCGGCGAAGCTGTCGCGATAGTTTTGGAAGCGATAGGTGGTGGAGAGCTGCTCGTTGTGGCGCAGCTTGAGCGTGGGGGCGACTTCGAAGATGTCGCGGGCGAGGTCGCCGCTTTCCTCCTGAAAGCGGAGGAGGGTGTCGAAGGCGTGTTGCAGCTCGTCGCCGAAGCGAAGGGTGTCGTTGAGGGTTAAGAAATTGCGGTTGGTCTCGAAGCGCTGATCGAGGCCGGAGTATTGCTCGCCCTGATCGGCGTAGTGATAGGTCAGCCGGAGTTGGTGGGCCGCGGATTGGAGCCAGGTCAGCTCATAGTCCAGCCGCTGGAGCGAGCTTTGCTGCGAGTCGAGCAGCCGCGGGTCGGGGCTGATCCAGGTTTCATTGCTGCTCTCGAAGCTCAGCCGCATCGGCAGGACGGGATCGTTGTAAAGCGCTTCGACGCCGAAGCGTTCGCGGCGGCGGTCGTAGCTGGGCAGAAAGAGCCGCGGAATGCGGTCGTCGCTCTGGGTGGCGAAGAGGTTGAAGGTCAGTTGTCCCTGCGGGAAGAGGATCGTACGCAGGTCGTATTCGAGCGCACGGCCGTAGGGAGAGCCGTCGAGGTCGGGGCCGGGGCGCGACTCGGTGAAACTCTCCTGCGAGATGCCGAAGCGGCCGGTGAAATCGAAGCGGGCGAAGCGCTCGTCGAGGATCACGCCGCGGGTGCTGATGCCGGCGGTCTCGGCGTAGCGCTCGAGGCGATTGGTCTGCGAGAAGGCGGGGATGTTTCGTCCGACGCGGGCGGAGCGCGTGACGCGGTCGCGCCAGAGGCCTTCGAAGGTGAGGTCGAAGGAGAGGTCATCGAGCCGGAGCGGCGAGCGCGCGGGCGCTTCGGGCTCGAGGGCGAAGTCGAGGTCGGCGGGTGTGATCGCGAGTTGTGATGCAGGTTGTGAAGCGGGTGCGATCGCGGGTTGTGAAGCGGGTTGCGGCGCGGGTGTCTCTTCTGCGAGCGCGGGCAACTGCGTGGCGAGCGCGAGGATGAGCAAGCTGGGGAACGAGTCGCGCAGTGACATGCCATCCTGACTAGCCGCGCCTGCGACCGTGGCGAACGGCGGCGATATTACTGAAAACAGAAGTCGCTGCTAGGGAGCGCGGCAGGAACGCGCGCGAAAATCCAAATTGTGGAGGATCGCGTGGCGCCGCCTTGTTGGCTTGCGCGGCGATCCTTAGGATTAGGAAACCATGGTCGACTGCCTAAAAAACCACACCAATACTAGATTTCGTAATCTTCTAGTCCCATTTATTGGTATTTGCGGGGTGCTGATTGTGGCGATCGGCGCGGAGCCGCCGGCGAAAGTCGATCCGGCGGGCAACGAGACGTTCGTCTCGGGGCTGATCGGAAGCAAGCATGACTTCAGCCAGGGCGAAGCCCACCCGCGCGATCTGTGCCTGCCCTGCCACGCTCCGCACCTGCCGGTCAGCCCGGTGCCCCGGGCGGAGTCGCAGCCGGCGGGGCGCGGGCCGCTGAAGACCTACGACAGCCGCAATATCGAACTCAATCGCGCGTCGCTGCTGTGCATGAGTTGCCATGACGGTGTGGTGGCGGGAGACGTATTTACCGCGGCGCACTCCGTGCGGCTGAGCGCTGAGATCGGGCGCGAGGGTCTGGGCTTCGGCGGCTTGCAGGGCCACCCGGTGGGGATCGAGTATCCGATCGCACGGCGCGACTATCACGCGGCGTCGGCGGTGGAGGCGCGGGGCCTGCCGCTGCCGGACAACCGCATTCAATGCACCACCTGCCACGACCCGCATAACACGGCCAAACAGCCTGGAATGCTGGTCATTTCGAATGAGCGCAGCCGCCTATGTCTGACTTGTCATCGACTCTGAAGCGCGTCGCGCCGGCGGCGGGGATCGTCGTCGCTCTGCTGCTGGCGATCGCCTGCAACGAGCAGCGTTGGCGCGATGAGGCGCCCAGCGGCGGTCCGGCGCGGTCGGATCGTGCGCAGGTGGTTGCGCTGGGAAATCTGCGCTGCGGGCGGATGCCGACGTCGACCGAAGCGGAGCTGTCGCAGTTCTTTTTTGGGGCTGAGCCGGCGGGGCCGATGCGACTCGTGAAGCCGGTCGGGCTGCTGGTGCGTGACGATCGGATTCTCGTTGCAGATATGGCGCGCCGTGCTGTGCTGCAGTGGGATCGTGGCGCGTCGGCCCTGCGCGGCCTGTCGCTCGCGCCGACGGCCGGTAGTCCGATCGCGCTGGCGGATGACGGGTCGGGCGGGTTGCTGGTGACCGATGGAGATGGCGGGCGGGTACTGCATTTCGACGGGGCCGGACAGTTTCTGCGTGCGTTTGAGCTCGGGGCGGGCGCCCGCCCGGTCGATGCCGTGCGCGTTCACGACGAAATATGGATTACGAACGCCGCTCGGCACACGGTTGAAGTATTTGATGCTTCGCGCGGCGAGCGACTGCGGACGCTAGGCAAGCGCGGCGACGGCCGCGGGGAATTCGGCATGCCGCTGGGCATCGCGGCGGATTCGCGCGGATTCGTTTACGTGGTGGACATGCTGAACGCTCGCGTGCAGGTGTTTGACTCGAGCGGAAGCTGGAAACGGCAGGTCGGCGGACCGGGCGCGCGGGTGGGAGCGTTCGGGCGGCCGAAGGACGTGGTTGTCGGTCCCGACGGGGTGGTTTTTGTCTCTGATGCGGCGACGCAGCGGATCCACGCTTTTGACGCCGATGGCGCGCCGCTGTTGGCATTTGGCGCACCGGCGGAGACAGCCGAGGGGCTTTGGCTGCCGAATAGTCTGGCGATTTCGAGCGCCGCTGTGCCAGCGAAGCATGTCGCGCCGGCGGACTTTCAGCCGAATTACTATGTGCTGGTCACTGAGCAGATGTCGGATGCGGGCGTGCGGGTGTTTGCGTGGCGCTCGCCGAGTCTTTCGGCAGTGCCGAGCGCGGTGCAGCGTGTGGTTCGCAAGCCGGCGTCGACTGTGGCCAGCCCGCATTGGTCGGCGGCGGGGTGTCAGGTCTGTCACACGACGCAGCCGCCTTCCAAGATCGATCCGGCGCGGACGAATGACCTTTGCTTGTCGTGTCATGATGGCGTGAAAGCGGCGGCGGATGCGCATCCGATCGCCGTCGCCGCCCGTAGCGAGCACACCCGCACACCCGACGATTGGCCCACGCACGAGGGGCGGATCGGCTGCCTGACCTGCCACGACATCGCCCGGCACTGCGATCGCGGCGCGGTTCGGCCGGCGACCAATGCGGGTCTGTTGCGTGAGTACGACGCTGCGAAGCCGCTGCAATTTTGCGGCAATTGCCACGATGCGAGCAGCGCGCAGCGGCTGAACCCGCATCGCGATTCGGGGGGCGAGACGTGTCGCATCTGCCATTTGAACGGCGATGCGCTGCCGCGGGATGGCGCGAGGCGGGGTACTGCGGGGTTGAACGACCCGTCGTCGCGCAGCTGTCTGCGGTGCCACGTTGAGCATTGGGACTATGCCCCGACCGGACACCTGGGAAAACCACTGGCCGAAAGCCATCGGGAGCGATTGCGCTCCCATGATGCCCTGGGAAATTTTCCGCTTGGCGCCAATGGAATCGCATGCTTCACATGCCACAATCCGCACGCCAGCGGCACATTTCCGGCGGGATCCGCACTGAGCTTGCGGGCCACCCGCGCGGAGGACGCCAAGCTGCTTTTGCGTGCCGATCAGCCGACGCTGTGCGGTTCTTGTCACATTCCCTGAGAATTCTTTTTGATCGTCTATTCGACGCGCGGGTCAGTTACACAGCGCGCTGCGCGGGGCAAATTGGCCACAAATGACTCGTGGGGGTATGGCCCCAATTTCATACCAAATGACCGCAAAATCCGCATTTGAATCAGCACACTTTTGGTATTCGTTGACAGCCTCAAATCTGCGTCGCAGAATCTCGATCGTCGTGCAGTTCTTTGGATGTGTTTTGTGCGCACTTCGAGTATCAATGAAGCCACCACTTACCTTTGCTCCGGCGTGGAAGGCGATTTCGCCGTCACGCTGAGTGAGGCGTTCGAAGGAGCGAGCGTGGGACTGATGTGGCGAAAAACCTTGATCGCGGGCACCGCGGGTCTGGCGGGGGCGTGTACGCCGCCTGCCCCGGTCGAGAGCGATTACGCCAACATCAACGATCCGACGAATCGCGGCGCGAAGTTTGTGGGCAGCGCATCCTGCGTGCAGTGTCACGCGAATGTGGCGGCGATGCACCAGCGCGGCGCTCACGCGAACGCACTGACGCCGGTGCTGGGTGAGGGGCCGGCGTTTCCTACGGACGATGCAAGCGCCGGCGTCAGCGACCCGCCGCAAGGATTGTCCTGGCGCGACGTGTCGTGGGTACTGGGTGGTTTTCGCAAGGGGGCCCAGTTGCTGGGCGTCGACGGCCACTTTTTGACGACCGGCGTCAGTGGGGTCGCGACGCAGTTCAATCTCGACTTTCCGCCGAACGGCACGACGGCGGGCTACAGCGATTTTCTGGCGGATCGGGCGGATCCGCTTCCCTTTGATTTTGCGACCTTCCGAAGAGTGACCACAGGCGCCGTCGCCCAAGACGCGGCCGCCCCGGAATTCTTCGAAGGTCGCGCAGGCTTCCTGGGCACATGGTCGGAGGCGGGCGTCGCTTGCGAGGCCTGCCACGGCCCCGGCGGCGGCCACTTCTCGGCCGAGGGCGACGATGTCCGCATTGATCGCGGCGCGATCTTTGTCGATCCCAATGGCGCGTCGACCTGCAAGACCTGCCACAGCGGCGCGTTCGACGCGAGTGATCGGCAGATTCGCACCGTTGGTGGATTCGTCGCGCCATTCCAGCAGGCGAATGAGCTGCTCGCCAGCGGCGCTCACGCGAGTTTTTCCTGCGGCACCTGTCACGAATCGCACCAATCCAGCAGCGTTGAACGCGCTGCCGCGATTCGCAACGAATGTCGCGCGTGTCATGCCGATGTGAATATGGCGTTGCACGACGGCAAGGTCTTTCGCCGACAGGATGGTTACGCCGAGGTGCTCTCGTGCGAGAGCTGTCATATGTCGTATGGCGTGAAGCGATTTTCGTCGGGGGCGTTTGGGCTGGGCGGCGCGGGCGACACGCGCACGCATCTGTTTCGGATCAACACGCAGCCGCAGACCTTTGCGGCTGCTACGGATGAAGCGGGGAACCTGCGGCTCGACGGCGACGGACGAGCTGGAATGACAGTCGATCGAGTCTGTCTGCGGTGTCATAACGACGCGGTGGACGGGCTGTTTTCATTGACGGTGGCGCGTGCCGCCGAAATCGGACCCAATTTGCACCTCAACTTCTCGCCGTAACGCTGAAATCGGATTTCAGCGGTTGGTGGATGTGATGTATGGAAAGGATCGGAACCATGTCGACGCTTACCAGCAAACAGAACCGTTGGTTCAGCCTGGCAGCCGTCGCGACAGCCGTGTTCGGCTTGTCGGTCACGGGCTGTCCGCAGTTGTTCCCCCCGCCAGCGAACAGCAACGGGAACGGGAATGAGAACTCGAGCAACACCAACACGAACGCCAACTCGGGCAAGGGCAACACCGGCCTGACGGGGCAGTACGTCGGTTCGGAGCGTTGCATGCAGTGCCACAACAACCAGCACTTCGAGTGGTCGCAGACGCTGCACGGCAGCGCGCTGGAAACGCTCGAGGCGATCGGTCAGGGCACGAACCCCGATTGCATCCGCTGCCACGTGGTCGGCTTCGGCCAGCCGGGCGGCTTTGTCGATCGCGCGACGACCGATGCGCTGGCCGGCGTGGGCTGCGAAGTCTGCCACGGTCCGGGTCGTCAGCACGTTGAGAACGTGAACGACGAGACGCTGCGTCCGCCGATCAATCTGTCGTCGACGCTGTGTGGTCAGTGCCATACGGGCGTGCATCAACCGAATTTCGACGAGTGGGAAAGCTCGGGGCATGCGGTTGCGAACCCGGAAGTTGCGGCGCGGATGGTCGCCGGCAGCAGCGTGAACTCCTGCGGTCAGTGCCACTCGGGCGAAACCTTCTATGCGATCAACATCGAGAATGGCGAGATCGCTGAGAACGCATTCGTCGGTCGTCAGGCGACCGAAGTGCTCGGCATCACGTGCGTGGTTTGCCACGATCCGCACGAGCGCACCGGAAACGCCACCGACCCCGGCGACGGGCGCGACTTCCAGCTTCGCTTCGCCGAGACGGTGCAGACGACGCCGGTGAACCTGGCCGAGGCGACGACCGATCCGACGCGATTCAACATCTGCGGCCAGTGCCACCACGACCGCGGCCGCGACTGGAAGGTGAACTCACGCGGACCGCACAACAGCGTGCAGGCGAACTTCTACGTGGGCGAGATGCCGGTGCCGGAGTCTGGCGACGGCGAGCCGGAGCTGCTGGTTCAGAGCGCGAATATGAAGCACATTGAGGCCTCCGAGCAGTGCGCGACGTGCCACATGTATCGCCAGGATTTCGGCAGCGAGCAGGCTCCGGCCATCGCGGGCCACGACTTCCAGGTGAACTTTGCGGGTTGCGTGCAGAGCGGCTGCCACAACAGCGCCGAGGGCATCGAGACGCGCTTCAACACCTTCAAGTCGGGCATCGCGGCGCGGATCGAGGCGATCAAGACGCGGCTCGGCCCGCTGAACACGTGGGGCTACTCGTCCGAGGGCGGCCCGTCGAACCAGAGCAGCATCAGCGACAACATCAAGAAGGTTCGCTTCCTGATTGCGTATGTCGAGGCGGACGGCAGCTCGACCGTGCACAACACGGACTACGGCGACGCCATCCTCGAAGAAGCGGAGCGGCTGCTGACGCTCGAAGGCCGCTAGACCGGCGCTGCCACCGCGCGGCGCGTGGTTTGAGGTGAGTTTGCAAAACCCGCGGCGGCGGCTCCGATTTGGCGTCGGCGCCGCCGTTGCGGGCTTCCTGGACTAAGGTTGATCGAATGTCGAAAGCGACGTCGCCGGCACCCGAGATTCTTTCCGGCCCCTCGCGTGATGCTGTCAGTCTTTGGGGGCATCCGATCAGCCTGATCGGCTTGGCGCTGGTGGTGCTCGGCGCGGCGCTGATGATCACATTTCTGGTCTTTCAGATATTCACCCATCAGAGCAATCACTATCTCGACATCATCGGATTCATGATTTTGCCGGGCGTGTTTCTGGCCGGGCTGGCGATCACGCCCATCGGCCTGTTGCTGAAGTACCGTCGAATTCGTCGCGATCAGAGATCGGCGACCTTTCGCCTGCCGGAGCTGGATCTCAACGATACGAACATGCGGCGGCGCGTGGTGGGGTTCGCGGGGGTGAGCTTTTTCGTGGTGTTTCCGCTGCTCGCGATCAGCGGCTATGAGGGCTATCACTACACGGAGAGCACGGAGTTTTGCGCCCGCGCGTGTCACAGCGTGATGGAGCCGCAAGGCGCAGCGCACTCGACCTCGTCGCATGCCCGCGTGACGTGCGCGGAGTGTCATATCGGCGAGGGGGCGGACTGGTTTGTGAAGTCGAAGATCTCGGGCGTGCGACAGGTATTCGCGGTGTGGCTGAACACGTATTCGCGGCCGATCCCCCCTGCGATCCACCATCTGCGCCCGGCGCGCGACACTTGTGAACAGTGTCACTGGCCGACGAAGTTTTACGGCTCGCAGTATCGCGAGTATGTGCACTATTCGCCGGACGAGGAGAACACGCGGCGGGTGGTGAAAATGCTGATGCACATCGGCGGGGCTGATGAATCGATCGGGCGTGTGGAGGGCATCCACATGCACATGCTCAACAGCGGGAAGATCGAGTACATCGCGACCGACGATCATTTGCAGCAGATTCCCTGGGTGAAATACACGAAGCCGGACGGCAGCGAGGTGGTCTATCGCTCGGACGGCGGGACGCATGATGGTCCGCCGCCGCCGGGCGTGCAGCGGGCGATTGACTGCATGGACTGCCATAACCGCGGGGCGCATCACTTTCGTTCGCCGCAGAAGGCGGTTGATCTGTTTATGGAAGTGAAGCGGATTGCACCGGAGCTGCCCTTCATCAAGCGTGAGGCGGTGGCGGCGCTGACGGTGGAGTATCCCGATCGCGAGACGGCGCAGAAGACGATTCGCGAGCGGCTGACGCGGTTTTACGCGGAGCAATATCCGACGCTGTGGTCGGGGCGGCGCGAGTGGGTGGAGCGTTCGATCGAAGGTGTGCTGGAGGCCTATCGGCAGAACTTTTTCCCCGAGATGAAGGTCGACTGGCAGGTTTATGTCGAAAATGTCGGCCATCTCGAATCGGCCGGGTGCTTCCGCTGCCACGACGGCAAGCATGTGAACGCGAAGGGCGAGACGATTTCTCGCGACTGCACGGTTTGTCACGCGGTGATGCAGCCAGTCGAGGGCGGGCCGGATGGCGCGGTCGCGCCGGGCGAATTCGTGCACTCGATGATGCTCATCAAGCACGACACGCTGCGCTGCGATCAGTGCCATACGGGCGGGCCGCTGCCGCTCTGCCGCGAGTGTCACGCGAGCGGTGAATGGCTTGAAAAATCAGAGAATCCCCACCTGATTCCCGCGACTTCCCCGAGCGGCGCGCGTTAAGCTTCGCAGAGGATTTGCTTGAGAAGTTTGACGATGAACCCGCCCCGTCCGATGTTCGCTCCGCGACTTGTCCGTGCGGCGCTGGCGGCCCTGCTGCTGGTGGCCGCCGCCTCTGCCGCGGACCCCGAGAACTGCTTGCTGTGTCATCGCTTCCGCGGACTGAGCCGCGCGGAGAGCGACGGCGGTCGCGTGCATCTCTATTTCGTCGAGGCTCACGACGACAGCGCCGTCGGCCCTCATGCGCGGCTCGCCTGCACCGATTGTCACGGTCGCGAGGCGTTTGCGACGGTGCCCCACAGCGATGCGCCGCGCGTCGACTGCACGCGGACCTGCCACCTGCAAAACCCCGATGGCGCGGCGCGGCGGTTCAGCCATCAAAACATCGCCGACCTTCTGGCCAAGAGCGTCCACGATGAGAAAACGCTGACGACTGCGCGCGAAGCGAACGGTGAATTGATCGGCGACGATCAATCGCGGTGTCTGCTTTGCCACGACGAACCGGTCTTTCGCGATTTTGCGGCTGTGCTGCCCGCCGCGGCCACGCGCAACGGCGCGACGTTTGATCGGTGCAACGCATGCCACACGGCTCAGTTACCGACCGACATCGCTTTTGCATTGCGACACGTCGCCAATCGCCTGCAGCCGGCTCGGCCGCCGCTGGAGCAGGCTCAGGTCTGCGCGGTGTGCCACAGCAATCCGAAGATCCGCGAGCCGGCCGGGATGCACGACGCGGTTGCGAGCTATCTGCGGAGCTTTCACGGCAAGGCCGCGCTGCTGGAGGGCGACGCGACGGCCAGTTGCGTTGATTGCCACGTTTCGCGCGGCAGCAATGTGCACGCGATGCTGGCGAAGGAAGACGCGGCCTCGGCGACGAACTCGGCGAACATCGCGAATTCGTGTCGCAGCGTGACCTGTCACCCCGGCGCCGACCCGACGATCGCGACCGCCGCGGTGCATATGGACGTGCTCTCGCTGCGCGGCTCGCTTGAGTACTTCGTCGTGGTGTGCTTTGTTCTGCTGACGATCTTCACGTTTGGCCCGTCGATGCTGATCGTTTGTCTGGAGCTGCTGGGGCTGGCGGTCGGCCGTCGCTCGCCCACCG
>JALHOX010000064.1 GCA_022842805.1 Phycisphaerae bacterium
CTGATGTTCAACATCCTGCTGACGCTCGCCGCCACCGCGCTGCTGCAAGCCCGGCTGACGCTGCCCGGTATCGCGGGCGTCATTCTGTCGATCGGTATGGCGGTCGACGCCAACGTGCTGATCTTTGAGCGCATGCGTGAGGAAAAGGAGCGCGGCGCGTCGCTGCGGATGATCATCAAGAACGGCTACGACAAAGCCCTCTCGACGATCATCGACTCGAACCTGACCACGTTGCTCACCTGCTTGATTCTCTACTACATCGGCAGCGAGGAAGTGAAGGGCTTCGGCCTGACGCTCGGCGCCGGCGTCGTGCTGGGCGTCTTCACCAGCGTCTGGGTGACGCGCGTCATCTTCGGCCTGCTGCTCAAGTACAAGCTGATCAAAGACATTCAGATGTTGAAGCTGATCGGCACGCCGAATGTCGACTGGTACAGCCTGCGAAAGGTGTTCATTCCGGCCTCGGTGGCGATCATCGCGATCGGCATGTGGGCGCTCTTCAGCCGTCCGAAGGATGAGCTGTTCGACGTCGAGTTCAACGGCGGCGTCTCGGCCGAGGTGGAACTGAAGACGAAGGTGGAGGATGAGCGGCAACTCAGCAAGCTGCTGGCCGACGCCGCCAACGAGCTAAACGCCAAGGCCGCCGAATTGCCCAAGGCCACCGTCGCCACTTCGACGCCGGGGGTGTTTGAGCTGACTGTTCCGGGCATGCCGACGCGCTTGATTGAGGCCATCGTGACCGAGCCGCTGGAGGAAAAGGGCTGGCTGGCGCGCGGCGGCGTGGAGACGCTGGATGCGAACGACCGCGTCTCGCTTCGCACCAACGGCGAGCGCACTGCGGAGGAAATGCAGACGTTCATCCGCGGCCTTGAGCCCGCCGTCGAGACCGCGGCCAAGACGCTGCAGAAATCGCGCATCGGTACGGTGATCGAGGCCGACCCCTCTTACAAGGGTCGCCTTTGGAACTTCGTGACCACCGAAAAGAACCGGCGTCTGGTTCAGTACACGCTGGAGCGGGCCATCGGCGACGAGCTTGTCCGCCAGCCGCGCATCAGCTATCAGGTTCGCGGCGGGAAAGAGGGCGAGCCGGTATTGATCGACGACAACCGCATCGAGAGCGTGCTGAAGGGGCTGCCGCTCGGCATCGGCGCCGACGTGACCGATTATCGCGGCGGCGCGGCGATCTGGCTCGAAGATCTCGATCCGCCGCAGCCGGTCGAAGTGATCAAGACCCGGTTGCAGAGCATGCGCTTGCAGCCCGGCTATCACGATTTCCCCTATCGCAAGTTCGATGTGCTGGGCGTGAATCCGTTGGCGGATCAGAAGGACGAAGCCGGACGCCAGTTGCACCGCGGCGTGGTGATTACGGTCGTCGACCCGGCGGTTCGCTACAGCGAGGATCCGCGGCTGTGGGCCGAAAGCTTTGCGAAGAAGGAGCTGCAACTGGCCCGCGCCGCGCTCGATACCGAGCAGTCGTTGCGGCGCGTGTCGCAGTTTAAGCCGCAGGTCGCCGAGCAGGCCGCTCGCCGCGCCGTGCTGGCGCTGCTGCTTTCGTGGCTGATGATCATCGCCTATGTCTGGGTGCGGTTCGGCAAGATTTCGTACGGTCTGGGCGGCGTCATCGCCCTGGTGCACGACGTGCTCATCGCCTTGGCGGCCGTTGGCATCAGCGGCCTGATCGGCGGCGGCGGCACGTTCTTCGGGCAGGTGCTGCTGATCGACGATTTCCGCATCGACATGACGATTGTCGCGGCGCTGCTGACGATCATCGGCTTCTCGATCAACGACACGATCGTCATCTTCGACCGCATCCGCGAGCTGCGCGGGCGCATGATCGACGTCACGCCGCAGATCATCAATGACGCCATCAATCAGTGCATGTCGCGAACGATCATTACGTCGTTGACGGCGCTGTTTACGGTGCTCGTGATGTACATCTTCGGCGGTGCGACGATTCGGCCGTTCAACTTCTGCATGCTCGTGGGTCTGATCACGGGCGTGTACTCGTCGGTGGCGATCGCGGCGCCGATTCTGCTGATGGGTCGCGAGGTGAAGCCGGCCCGCGGCTGATCCCCCACACGCGATCTGCAAAGCGGCCTGCGGCTCGCAGGTCGCTGAGCGGACAGAGGTGACATTAATGGGCGGCGTGCTTTCGCGGTGAAACGCGAGCGCACGCCGCCCTCGCGTTTCACCGCGTGATTGCCCCTCTGCGAGGCCGCTTTAGCGAGCCGGTTCGGCTCGCACCGCGTCCGCCCGTCTTCCGAAGAGCAGAAGCACGAACAGCAGCACGACCGTCCCGGCCAGCAGCCCCACCCACCACGGCTGCTCATACTGTCGCAGCAGGATGTCGCCGATGAAGACGGTCGTCGCCATCGTGACCAGGGCGTAGGGCAATTGCGTCCAGACGTGGCTTTCGAGCGAGCATTCGCTGACCAGCGCCGCCATCACGGTCGAGTCATTCAGCGGCGAACAATGATCGCCGAAGCAGGCGCCGGCGAGCACCGCGCCGACCGTCGCGAGGAAGATCTCCTGGGCCTGGCCCGGCGCGGTCGGCTCCAGCGTCGCGGCCACCGCCGCTCCGACCGTCGTTGCGACCGGGCAGAGAATGTTGATCGTGCCCCAGCTGGTGCCCGTGGCGAAGGCGACCAGGGCCGACGCCAGGAAGGTGGCCAACGGCAGCCAGCGCGCCTCGAGCTGTGCGTTGACGTATTTCACCGCCACCGCGCTGAGCTGCAATCCATCCTTGCCCGTCGCCGCGGAGAGGGCCCACGCCAGCGAGAGCACGCAGAGCGCGGGGAAGACGTGGGTCATGCCCGACATCATGCCGTTGAAGGTCCGCGTGACGTTGGCCGCGCCGGTGCCGAGGTTGATCAGGATCGCGATGGTTAGCGCGGCGAGGCCGGCGTAGAGGATCGACGTATAGGTGTCGCCTTTGCCCAGGATCTCGATCATCCATCGCGTGCCGCCGGCCAGCGCGCTGGCGGGTTTGTAGAGCCCGTCCGCGACCATCTTCTGATAGGACTCGCTGCCCGCACCCCAGCCGGTGGCCAAGAGCAGCCCCATCATGCCCGCCACGATGACGAGAATCGGCACGACCGCGTGCCAGGCCTTGCCGCGTCGCGCGCCCGCCCCGGCGCTCGCCAGGCCGCCGGCGCCGGCGTCGTGGCCCGACGGCTCCGAAAGATGCTCGGTGCCATACGGGTCGGCGTCGCGCTCGGGCGGCGGATTGAGATAGGCCTCGCGCTCGGCCTTGAGCATGGGCCCGAAATCGCGCCGCGTGACCGCGACCAGAAAGACCATGATCAACGCCAGAAGCACATAGTGGCGATAGGGGATGCTGGCCCAGAAGATCGAAAAGCCCGTCGCGCCCTGCAAAAACGTCGGCAGCGCCCCATTCACGGTCGCCTCGTGCAGCCCCTTGTCGATCATGCTGATTTCGGTCGCCAGCCAGGTGCTGATCATCACCGAAGCCACGCAAGACGCGGTCGCGTCGATGATGTAGGCCAGCTTTTGGCGGCTGATGCGCAGGCGATCGAACACCGGGCGCATGGTCGGGCCGATGATGAGGCAGTTGGCGTAGTCATCGAAGAAGACCAGCAGCCCCGCGAACCATGCCGAAAGCTGTCCGCCGCGCCGGTTGCTGGCGAAGCGCGCGATGTGATTAACGATCGCCCGCGTTCCGCCGCCCGCTTCCATCACGCCGATCATGCCGCCGATGGCGAGGGTGAAGAGCACGACCCGCAGATGGTCCGACCCGCTGGGGCCGGAATAGGCGCCGAGGATGTAATGCTCAAAGCACAGCCGCACCGACCCGATGACGTACCACATCAGCCCCATCGCCCCGCCCGACAGCGGCCCCTCGCCGCTGATGAGCGGCTGCATCATGAACGACGCCAGCAGGATGCCCAGCACCATCGCAGGAATGACCTGCCGCAGCGTGACGGCGAGAAAGATCGCGAGGACCGCCGGCGCGAGGGTCCAGAGGTCGTAGTACTTCGCGGGCGAGATCGCACCCGCGGCGTTGTTCGAAGCCGCCGGGTTGCTCGCCGCGGTCGCGCCGGCGTCGACCAGTGCGGATTGCGACGCCGCCACGCCTTCCGCGGGGTCCTGCAGAAACGCGCCGGCGCACAGCACGAGCAAGCCGCCCCAGATCACCGGCAGGGCGATCGTTCGCCCGATGCCGAGGCCTCTTCGCGATTCGCCGGCGACGGCGACGGGGGCGGATCGACCACGAAAAAACAGCGGAAATGCTGACGATTTCATGGGGCGGGACGGTATCGATCGCGCGTTGCGCCGTCAAACCAAGCGCGGCGGCGGCGTAATGGCGAATTTTGGGCGACGAAACGCGGATGGGGCGGCGGGAGCGACCCGGCGCTTTGCCGATCGCGAACGCGCTACAGCAGCGCCCCGCCGCAACTGCTCCCCGACCCCGCCGTGCAGCCGTAGCAGTGCTGCCCGGTGGCGATGGCAGCATCGGCGAACGCCCCATCGGCAAAGTCGTTGATGTGGCGCGGCAGCGGACCCTCGACGGCCAGCTCCAGCATCTGATTGAAATCACAGTCAAACAGCCGCCCGTCCCATCCCACGGAGAGAGTCTCGCGACACATCAGACCGTCGAGCGTCGCCGGGTTGAAGGCCGCATGAAGCTGCCGCATGTACTCCGCGAGATTCCCCGACCGCTCCAGATACTCCAGAAATCGGCTGATCGGCAGATTCGTGATTGTGTAGAGTCGATCAAACTCCACGCCATGCCGCTCGCGCAGCGTCCGGCGATAGTCCGCTTCCAGCGAAGCCTGATTCCCCGGCAAAAACGCGCCGGTCGGGTTGTAGACCAGATTCAACCTCAAGTCGCCCGTCTCTCCGCCGGAGCTGCGTCCGTATCCGCGCTCGTTGAGAAGTCGCATGGCGGCGATCGACTTCTCAAAGACCCCGTCGCCGCGCTGGGCATCGGTGCGATCGGCCAAAACCGACGGCAAAGACGCGACAATCTCAACTCGCTGCTCGGCGAAGAAATCGGCCAGCCCGGCATAGCCCGGCGCGGCGAGAATCGTGAGGTTGCAGCGGTCGATGACATGCTTGCCGCGCGCTCGTGCCGCACGCACCAAAGCCTGAAAGTGCGGATTCATCTCCGGCGCGCCGCCCGTGATGTCCAGCGTCGTGATGGTCGGGCAGGCATCGAGCGCCCGCAGACAGGCCTCCATCGTCGCCCAGCTCATGACCTCGCGCCGATCCGGCCCCGCGTCGACGTGACAGTGTTTGCATGTCTGGTTGCACAGCTTGCCGACGTTGATCTGCATCACGCGCAGCGCGCCGCGCCGCAACGCGCCGCGCCCGGTCGCCTCCACCCGCGCCGCAAACGGCGTCACGCCCGGCACGCCATCGATCGTCGCGCGTTGCGTGTCGGCGCGGGCCAGCGGGTGGCGCTCTCGAACCAACGTGCGCAAGGCGAGCGGCTTGCTCACATCGAGATCTTTTCAGCCAGAGTCCGCATCTGCACCCCATGCACCAGCGCCGCCCCGCCGCGGATCGCCGCCGACACGTGCACCGCCTCGGTCATCTGCTCCAGATTCGAGCCTTTCTCCAGGCTCGCCCTTGTGTAGGCGTCGATGCAGTAGGGGCACTGCACGGCGTGCGCCACCGCCAGCGCGATGAGCGCTTTCTCGCGCTCGCTCAGCGCGCCCTCGGCGAAGACGGCGTTGTAATACTCAAAAAACTTCCGCCCCAGCTCCGGCGCGGCTTTGCCGATTTCGCCGAACTTGGCGAGATCGCTCGACTCGTAATAGTTGCTCATCGTGGGGCGATTGTAGGGCGACTCCTCCGCCCCCGGTCGGCTTCAGCCGGGCTTGCTCGCGCTTGAGCGGCAGGGCGCGGGATACCGCGGCCTGCCCGACCTAAGCCACCGACCGATGTCGCGCCTTAGCGCCGATAGAACCCCGCGATCGCCTCCACGACCGCATCCTGCTGCGCGTCGCTCAGCTCCGGATAGATCGGCAATCCCAGCACCTCGCGCGAGGCCCGTTCGCTCTCGGGCAATTGCCCCTCGCGGCCGCCCAGATACGCAAAGCACTTCTGCAGATGCAGCGGCACCGGGTAGTAGACGCCGCAGCCGATCTGCCGCTCTTTCAGATGCGCCGCGAGCTCGTCGCGCCGTTTGGCCCGCAGGATGTACTGGTGATAGACGTGCCGCCCGAAGACCTCGCGCGGCGTCTGCACAAACTCGCCCTCCAGCCCGGCCGCTGCGAATCGCCGCGTGTAGCCCTGGGCCTTCTCGCGCCGTCGCAGGGTCACCTCTTCCAGCCGTCGCAGCTTGATGTGCAGCAGCGCCGCCTGGATCGCGTCGATGCGGAAGTTTCCACCGACCATTTCGTGGTGATAGGTGTGTCCGCTGCCGTGAATGCGAACCTTGGTGCAGAGCTGCATGAAGGCGTCATCGTTGGTGAGCAGCGCGCCCGCGTCGCCCATCGCGCCCAGGTTTTTCGTCGGATAAAAGCTCAGCCAGCCGAAGTGGCCGATCGCGCCGGCCCAGCCGACGCCGTCCTGATGCGCCCCGATCGCCTGCGCCGCATCTTCGATGACCGGCAGCTTTCGCCGCGCGCCCAACGCCATCAGGGCTTTCATATCCGCCAGCTGCCCATACAGATGCACCGGCGAAATCGCCTTTGTCCGCGGGGTAATCAGCGACTCGGCGTGCTTGGGGCACATGTTGTAGGTGACCGGGTCGATGTCGCAGAACACCGGCTTCGCCCCGACCCGCGCCACGCAGCCCGCCGTCGCGAAGAAGGTGAAGGCGGGCACGATCACCTCGTCGCCCGGCCCGATTCCCATCGCCATCAATCCCGCCAGGTGTGCGTCGGTGCCCGACGACATGCCCAGCGCGTGCTTCGCGTGGCAGTATTGCGCCAGCGCCTGCTCAAACGCCGCCGTCTTGGGCCCCAGGATGTACTGCCCCGATTTTGCGATGGCGGTCAGCTCCGCGATCAGCTCCTGCTCCTGAGCGGCGAAACCGGCGGCGAGATTCAGCGGCGGAACTGCGATCGCGCCCTGCGGCGCGGCGACGGACGTACTCATGCGGCCTCCTGGTTCGAAGCGGCGCGCGGCGTGTCCGCCGGCCCGTCGAATCCGCAGTTTCTAGCCGATTTGCGATGGTTACGGAAGTGCGAGCGACTTCAGCAGATAGAGGTCGCCGACCCGCTCCCACTTCGCCCCTTGCACCCAATCCGGCGGATGATCGCGATCGCGCGGCACCAGCACCACCGGGCGTCCGGCCAAATGCGCGGCGCGGGCCTGGGCCGAGATGGTGGCGATCTCGACCTGGGTCGGGTCGGTCGCCATCTCGATCGCCTCAATCGCCGACGAGACGCGCCCCAGCGCCTGCGGATAGCGCAGCCCGAAGATGATCATTGAGTCGACGCAGATGATGATCCCGTCGGGCTCCGCGAGGCGAAACGCAACGTCGTTGACCTCGCGCTCGTAGTGCTTGCCGACGCTCCACGGCAGAAAAAAGTGGGCGTAGCCGTCGCGATAGGGCTTGTTGCCGACCATGTTTGAAAAGAGCTGGTTGGACTTCGCGATGGAGTAGGCGAAGTAATAGTTCAGCGGGTTTGCGAGCGTCGTGAAGATCACCGCCGCCGACACCATGCTCCGCTGCGTCGCCGGAATGAGCCGTAAAAACGCGTCCACGCCGTTGCCGAAGAAGATCGCCACGATCACATAAAACGGCGCGAAAAAGTTGTACTGATCGCGCACGTCATAGCGCACGGCGAACAGGAACAAAATGAAGCCGTCCAGCAGCAGCACCTGATAAAGCCGGCGCTGCATGGGCACGAGCGACGCGCCATAGGCAGCGAAGGGCAGGGCGAATTTGGGAAAATTGAACAGCACATAGGCGCAGCCCATCAGGATCAGTTTCGTCGGCACGCGATACGCCGTCGCCGCCCGGCCGAAGTCGCCGAACAGCGCCGATGAAACCGCCGCCGCCAAACCCACTTCGCCCGCTCGCGCGATGATCAGAAACAGATAGGGCGAAAAGGCCAGCAGCCAGATTGCGACGCACGCCATCAGCGTGTGGCGCCGCACGAACCCGCGCCGCAGTTGCGCCCCGACCGCCGCAAAATGCACCGGCGTGACCAGCGCGTTGAGCAGGTGGTTGGCCACCCCGAGTCCATTGAAAAACGCGCCGCAGATCAGCGCACGGGAGTCGCTCGTCCGCGCGTACCACGACAGGCAGAGCAACTCCGCGGACAGCGTGAAGCAGACCAGCCCGTAAGACTCCGTGACGGTCGCGTTCTGCCAGAACGTGTGCGCCAGCATCAGCGAAAGTGCCCCGGCGATCGCCGCCGCCGCGTGCGTCGTCAGCATTCGCAGAAGGCAAAAGACGTTCGCCACCGCCGCCGCGGAGGCGACCACCGAAACCATCGTGACGCCGAAAGCCGGCTCGCTCGGCGTGAAGAAGATCGCGATTCGCCCGAGCCAGAAGTTAATCGGATGAATCAGGGCCAGCCCCATCGGGTGTTCGATCTGATTCGCGATCACGCGGAGCTGTTGGACTCCGCTGTCCTGCCACTGTTCGCCCGGATGGGCCGTCAGCGTGTACAGCAGCACCGCCGCCGCGAACATCACGACCCAATTCGCCCCCACGCGCGACGAGGTCGGCGTCGGAATCAGGCCGGCGTGATAGCGGGCGATTTCGGAACCCAAGCTCGAAGCTCCTCCGCGTTCGGCAGCGGGATCGCCCCCGCCGCGCATGCCCGGCGCACCAAACCGCGCCGGCGCTATCTGCCTATCGGCCTGCGATCGGCCTCAAGTCCGTTGACCGCAAAAGCCGTCGCCAATTCCGAGGCCGGCCCGCACTGCGTCCCAAAACGAAACGGCAGGCGGCCGTGCCAGGCGACGCGCAACACCGGCGTCTCCGTGCGGGCGGCATAATGCCGCGACTCCCAGCCTTCCACGCGCGGCGACGATTGCCCGCGTTCCAGCGAGATGCTGGCGCCGGGCGGCCCCTCGACTCGCAATTCCCAAGCCTCGCCGCCGGCCTGCAGCCGGACAGTCGCACGTCCGTCGGTCGTACTCGACAACGCGATCTCCGTCGGCGGCAGTCGCCAGCGCAGCACCGCCTCATGTTCGCCCGCGCCGCGCAGCTCGTCGTCGATGCGATAGCAATTACCCACTCGCGCGATGGTCCGCCGGTGAATCGGCCGTCCCGCCAGCCGCTGATAGCCATAGTGCTCGCCGACGAACAAGTCTGAGTTCGCGCCCGCGCGCCATTCAAGGCAGCGCGCCTTGACCCACCGCAGCCACAAAAAGCGCGGCCCCTTGATCATCTGGTTCCCGCCGTCGAGCTCGACCGTGTTGTGAGCCGCCGTCGAGTAAAACCAATCCGCGAACTGCGCTTCTTTTGTGTAGTAGTAGTAGGTTCCCGCGTCGCGCAGCACGTTGACGCCGCGATGCGTGAGGTCAAAGTGCAGCATGTCGCACTGATTGGGCCGATCGCGATAGCTGTGACAACGCGTCAGCCCGCGCGAATGCTCGCCACGGAAGACGTAGTATCCGCCCGATTCGAACGCCCGACTCTGCCCCGTCGTCGGTGCGACTTCTGATTGCGGCTTCGCATTGGCGGTTGCGCTCGCGACGTCGAAGCCGAGCCAGATCCCCATTTCGTTCCACGGCCCGCGCCCCAGTTCATCCGTCGCACCGACTGCCGCCCGTGCCGCGCTCAGGCACGGCCGAAAGTCGTTGTACTCGCACGTGCTCAGCGGCAGCACCAGCGCCCCATCATTGGGCCCATAGTTCGGCGCGACGCCGGTTTCCGAGTCGACCATCGCCGCCAGCCACGCGCCGGAGCGATCAATCGCGTCATGCAGCGCCGCCGGCAGCGGCTCCTCCGCCGCACGAAACAGCGCCGCCGCCCAGAGCAGATCATCGAGCATCACGCGGTGATAGTTCATGCTGTGCTGCACAAACGACCCGTCGCGATAGATCTGCCGATCGAGCTCGCGCAGCAGCGACTGCCGCCCTTCGTCGCGCCACGCCTCCGCGCTGCGCAATTCGGGAAACTGCGAGCCGATCATGTACAGGCAGACCGCTTCGCTGATCGCGTGATTGTTCTTCTGACTCCGCGCATAGACGAGATTTTCCGCGACGTGCCGCCCCGTATACCACACCAGCTCGGTGAGCCGCCGCAGCCGCTCCTCGGTCGCGCTCTTCGAAGTGATGGTCGCGCACGCCGCAAAGACCCACGCGAAGCAGCGGAACGACGCCTCCTGACCGCAGAACCACTGCGCCGAAAGCCCGTACGGATTTTGTCGGTCCCACGCTTCGAGATAGCTCCAAAACGTCTCCGCCGCCGACTCGTTGCCCGTGACGAGATAGTCGCGCCCAAGCGCATAGGCCCACGAAAACCGCGACGGCTCCCAAACGCACTTCAAATCCGCGTACTTCGGATTGAATTGCTCGTACGTCGACCAGTGATTCCCCACCGGCCAGTCGACGCCATGAATCGGATCGCGATTGAAATTCGGCGGCGATCCGACTTCGCACACATGGTGGCTGAAAAACCGCATCCGCCCGACCTGCAAGTCACGCACTTCCTGACCGGTGGTGCGTTGCCAATCCGCATCGGACACGACCCGCCGAATCGCCTGCCGCTTTTCCTCACGATCGGCTTCGACGAACCCGAGCGAGCGGGCCCGTTGCAGCCACAGCGCCTGCGAATAGAAGTCGCGTTCGCGCGTCGCCGCGCGTGGGCTCGCATCGGAATGAACGAACTGCTTCGCCAACTCCGCCGCCGACAGCTCCCCGCCCGGCAGCCGCTTCTCCAGCAGCTTCAGCTTTCGCTTCGCCATCTGCCAGGCGCGGGCCGGCAGGTTGTCCCAGCCGATCGCCTGCAACGTCCAATAGGCCTTCGCAACTCGATTCATCGCCGCAGAGAATAGGCGTGCTGCCGCTCCGGTAGTAGCGGCTCGCGCCCTCGGTGGCCGACCTCTTGTAACGGCCTGCGGCTCGCAGGCCGACGAACGAGTAGCGGCCGGCGCCATCACGGGCCGACGAATCGCTACGATGTTCGTATCGATCCGCCCCCAACGGAACCGCCCGTGATCCTCGGCATTCTTTCCGACTCCCACGGCCACCGCCGCCGCACCCGCCGCGCCCTCGAAATCCTCGAACGCTGCGGGGCCACGGCCTTCGTCCACTGCGGCGATTTCTGCGAGCCTGATGTGTGCGACGAGTTGGTCGGCCGTCGCGTCTGGTTTGTCTGGGGCAACAACGACGAGCCGATCCGCGAGTACGAGCGCTACGCCGCGAGCATCGGCCTCGCCGCGCCGCCGCGCGAGCTGCCCGTGCGTTTTTCGCTGGAGGGCAAGCGTTTCGCGGTCTGCCACGGCCACGAACATTGGTTTGCCGACGCCTGGTCTCGCGCGCGATATGGCGACACGGGACCGAGCCTGACCGCACCCCGCTCCGGCGGGGCCGGCGCCCTCGCCGACGCGCTCGACGCTGACTATGTCCTATATGGCCACTCGCACATCCCGGCCAACGAGCTCCTCAGCGGCGTCCGCTTTATCAACCCCGGCGCCCTGCACCGCGCCCGCGTCTTCTCCGTCGCCACCCTCAACCTCGCGGACGGCGTCGTGCGCTACTGGAACACCCCGCGCGGCGACGAACCCGCCGCCGCGGGCCCGCCGGAGGAGTTGCACATCGCGTAGCGATGGGGCGGTCGCGCCGGCAAAACTGTTTCACGTGAAACACATTTGCGCGACGCAAAGGGGGCGCCAGGCGGAAGGGGAGTGGTGGAGTCTGTGGGATTTGCTTCATACGCCGCGTACGCGCTGCCACAAACGCGCACTTTGCTAATCGCGAGCATCGGCTAAGGATCGGATGGTTTCGTGCGTAATCAGTCAAGGTATGCTGTAAACGCTAAAAGCCAACTATTGGGAGCAGGTCCCCTTGCCGGTTGAACGCTTGGATGCTGGATTGAATCGCCGGCCGGTCGGCCTGCGCAGCGCTCGTTGGATTCAAGCGTTGGCCCGCCGGCTGGCTGCGCGTGGCGTCGCGCCGAACACGGTCTCGATCATGAGCATGGCGGGCGCGGCGGCTGGCGCGATCGCTTTTCTGGTGGCGGCTGAAGTCGGACCGCGGTGGGCGGCATTATGGGTGGCGCTGGTGCCGATCGGCGTCGGATTTCGCGGATTGTGCAACTTGCTTGATGGACTGATCGCGATCGAGGGTGGGCGGAAGACGCGCAGCGGGGAACTGTTCAACGATCTGCCCGATCGCGTCTCGGACGTCCTGCTCTACGCGGCGGCGGGATACGCGGTGCGTGGCATTGGGCATGGTGTGGAGTGGGGCTGGGCGGCGGCGGCGGCGGCGGTCATGACGGCGTATGTGCGCTATCTCGGGGCGGCGATGGGGGCGCGGCAGTACTTTCTGGGGCCGATGGCCAAGACGCATCGCATGGCGGTCTTGGTGACGGCGTGTGTCGCGGCCGCCGTTGAGCTGCTCGTGCGCGGATCGTCGATCAGTCTGCTTGTCGCCCTGATGGTCATTGCCGTCGGGTCGGTAGTGACGGCCGGTCGGCGTGCGATTTACATCATGCACGAACTGGAGCGCGATTGAGCCGCGATTTGCTAGCGTGGTTGGTGCGATTTGTGACGGGTTGTCGCGGCAAAGGGGCGGCGCTGCCGGCGGAACCTGTGGTCTATTACGGCAACCACTCCAGTCATCTGGACGCGGTCGTGATCTGGGCCTCGATTCCTCGGCCGATTCGCGATCGGACGCGGCCGGTCGCGGCCCGCGACTACTGGGCGAAGACAGCATTGCGGCGTTACTGGGCGACTCAGTTGTTGAACGCGATGCTGATCGAGCGGCGCGAGGTGACGCGCGCATCGAACCCGCTGGGGCCCATGCTGGCGGCGCTCGAAGCGGGAGACTCGCTCATCTTGTTCCCCGAGGGCACGCGGTCGCTGGAGGGCGAAGTGGGCGAGTTTCAGGGCGGGTTGTTTCACATCGCCCGTCAGCGGCCGCATACGCCGCTGGTGCCCGTTTATCTGGAGAATCTCAATCGAATCCTGCCGAAAGGCGACCTGCTGCCGCTTCCCTTGATTGGCTCGGCGCTCTTTGGGCAAGCGATTTACTGGGCGGAGGGCGAGCCGAAGCCGACGTTTCTGGAGCGGGCGCGGACGGCGCTCCTGGAGTTGCAACAGACATCGTGATCTCCACAGATTCCCAACTGAATTCGATGTTGCTGGGCGTGCTCGCTCTGCTGCTCGTGTCGTCGATTGCGGCGGCGGTGATCTGCCTGCAGCGCGTGGGCGATGATGAGTTTCGTCGGAATCTCGTGCTGCGGATCGCGTCGTGGTGGGTGCTGGCGCTGATCTTCTCGGCGGCGGCGTCGCTCGGAATGGCCGGGCTTTCGATCTTGTTCGCATTCGCGTCGTTTCTGGCGTTTCGCGAGTTTGTCAGCCTGATCGCGACGCGGCGTGCGGATCATCGGGCGCTCTTTTGGGCTTTCTTTTTCGTCATTCCGCTTCAGTACTACCTTGTTTATGTGCAGTGGTACGGCCTGTTCGCCGTCTTCATCCCCGTCTATGTCGCCGCGATTCTGCCGATTCGGATCGTCGTCGCGGGAGACACGCAGAATTTTCTGGAGCGCACGGCGAAGATTCAGTGGGGGCTGGTGTCGTGTGTCTATTTCGTCAGCCATGTGCCCGCGCTGCTGATGGTTCCGCTGCGCGGCGCCGAGGGATCGGCGGCGAATCTGAAGCTGGTGTTGTTTCTGCTGGTTGTCGTGCAACTGAGCGATGTGTTTCAGTATGTCTGGGGCAAAATGATCGGGCGGACGCCGGTCGCGCCCAGCATCAGCCCGAAGAAGACGGTCGAAGGCCTCATCGGCGGCATCGCCACGGCGGCGGCGATCGGCACGCTGCTGCATCGTGTGACGCCGTTCACGATGATCGAAGCGGCGCAATACTCGTTGCTGATCGCGGTCGCCGGTTTCGGCGGGGGACTGGTGATGTCGGCGGTGAAGCGGGACCGGGACGTCAAAGACTTTGGCGAACTAATTCCCGGACACGGGGGCATCCTCGATCGGTTTGATTCGATCTGTTTCGCGGCTCCGCTGCTGTTTCACGTTGTTCGATTCTTT
>JALHOX010000065.1:0-1974 GCA_022842805.1 Phycisphaerae bacterium
AGAAGCGGGTCGCGTTGGCCCGCGCGATTGCGATGGATCCGCCGCCCAAAGTGATTTTGTACGACGAGCCAACGGCGGGGCTGGACCCGCAGCGGTCGGACGTGATCAACAAGCTGATCCGTCGACTGCAGCACGACTTCGCGGTGACGGGCGTGGTGGTGACGCACGACCTGAAAAGCGCCGGCGAAGTGGGCGACCGCTTGCTGCTGCTGCATCAGGGCCGCTTTCTCGCCGATGGGACGCCCGACGATCTGATGCGCCACAGCGACCCGCAGGTGCGTCGCTTTGTCGAGGGCGTCGCCGACCCCGACGACCTTTTCTGGATGAACCGCGCGTAGAGACGGCGCGCCTCGGCGGAAAAGGCCCCTTCCCCCAATTGCCCTAAAAACACGACCGGCCCGATCCGCGTAGGACCGAGCCGGTGTGAAATTCAGACCAAAAACGAGGTCGACGGGACTCGAACCCGCAGCCTCCGCCGTGACAGGGCGGCGCTCTGACCAATTGAGCTACGACCCCGATGAATCGGGGAATCCAATAATCTAGTCGCTCCGCTCACGCTGTCAAATCGCCTGTGAAAGTTGCTTAGAAATTTCGAATGCGGGCCCGCTGCCAAATCGAAGCCGGTCGGCTCTCGGGCCGATGACCCCCATGCACGCCAGGCGAACCTGGATGTCTCGCCGCAAGTCCGCGCGCCGCTGCGACATTGGCGCTCGACAAGGAGTGGTCCACGTGAAGGTCGAATATCTCAATCCGTTCGTTGAAGGCGTGGATCACGTTTTTCAGACCATGCTGAAAATTAAGCCGGAGCGCAAGGGCGTCAAGCTGAGCGATCCGACCAAACCGAATGGCGAGCGAATCACAGCTCTTATCGGAATCTCCGGGCAGGTCGGGGGCGTGGTCGCGCTGCGATTTCCGCCGGCGACGGCCCTGGCGTTGGCGAGCCGCTTTCTGGGTATGAAGGCCGAAACGGTGGACGACATGGTGATCGACTCCGTTTCGGAGCTGGTCAACATGGTCGCGGGGCAGGCCAAGGCCCGCTTCGAACACGATCCGCCGCTGCGACTCGGACTGCCCACCGTCGTGCAAGGGGCGGATTATCGCGTCAGTTATCCGGCCAAGTCAGTCTGGCTCGAAGTGCCGTACGGCTCGGAAGCGGGCGAATTCACGATGGAAGTCACCTACAGCGCCAATTAAGGAAGGGAACCATGAAGGCTCTCGTTGTCGACGATTCATTGACCATCCGGCGCATCGTGATCAAGGCCCTTGATTTGGCGGGCATCACCGACGTCGCCGAAGCGTGCAACGGCGCTGAAGCCGTGACCGCGGCGCAGGGCGGCGGGTTCGACCTGATCCTGATGGATTGGAACATGCCGCAGATGTCCGGCATCGAGGCGCTCGCAAAGCTCCGCGCGGGCGGCTGCAAGACGCCGATCATCATGGTCACCACCGAGGCCGAGAAAACGCGCGTGATCGAAGCGATCAAGACCGGCGCGAACGACTACCTCATCAAGCCATTTGCGCCGGAGCAACTGGCCGAAAAAGTGAAGCGGCTCGCGCCCAGCGCGGCGTAAATCCGCTCTCCCGGCATTGTTATCAGAGCCGCGCCCGCCCGAAAACCGTCTTCCCATCGCGTGAAGATCGCTTTTCGGGCGGGCGCCGCTATTGCGCCATCTCCGCAGATCGGGTTGAATCGCCCGTCCACCCCTCCAATAATTGGTATCTGCGAGTGACGCCGGGGTTGCGCTGGTTCCCCGTGGTCGCCGACGCTCCAATTGGACACCTGCGACGGAGTCACCTGGATGGCCCCTTTTCCATACGCGCCGCGTTTGATCACTGCGCTCGCCGTGGCGGCGCTGCCTGCGTTCGGCGCGACCGTAATTTATGTTGACGGCTCAGCCCCGCCCGGTGGCGATGGCGCGTCGTGGGCCGGCGCTCATCGCTTTCTGCAGGACGCCTTGACCGCGGCCGACGCGG
>JALHOX010000065.1:1984-14117 GCA_022842805.1 Phycisphaerae bacterium
CCGCGTGGCCCAGGGCGTCTACAAGCCGGATCAGGACCGCGCGGTGCCGCTGGGCAGCAAGATTCGTGATGCCGCCTTCGCTCTGCGTAGCGGCGTCACCATCAAAGGCGGCTTCGCGGGTCTGGCGGCAGGGGCGAATGCCGATGTGCGGAACACGACGCAATTTCCGACGCGCCTGAGCGGCGATCTGGACGGCGACGACGGGCCGGCGTTCGCGGGCAGCAGCGAAAACACCTATCAAATCGTGGTCGCGGTCAACGTGGACGAGACCGCCGTACTGGACGGCTTCATCGTGAGCGGCGCCCGGGCGGACGGACCCGGCTTTGGCCCCGTTCCCGCCAGCCGGGAGCAAGGCGGCGCCGTGAACGTCTACGACGCACAGCCGCGGCTCGTGAACTGCATCTTTGAGCGCAACTGGATGGCCAACCACGGCACCGTGAACGATCACGGCGACGCCACGCTCGTGAACTGCGAATTTCGCGACAATTTCTCGGCGTCGTTCGGCGCCGGGCTGTACATCCACAATCACTCGCGTACCCACGCGGTGAACTGTCGGTTCTTCCGCAATGTCGCCACCACCGACGGCGGCGGCGCCTATTCGCGAAGCTCGATCCACGACGACGGCGACCCGCACGACGGACATGGCGGCATGGCCGTTCGCTCCGGCGGGGGCACGCGCCAGGAAGCGGCCCACTTCACCAATTGCGTATTCCGTGACAACGTCGCGGTGCGCGGGGCCGGGGCCTACAACACCAGCGAGTCGCAGACCAAGTTTGAGGGCTGCGAGTTCACCAACAACGACGCCATCGGCCTGGGCGGCGGCATCTATTGCGACGCGAGCACCACGCCGATCATCGAGGCGTGTGAGTTCTTTCAGAACGACGCCCCCACCGGCGGCGGCGTCTACGCCAAAGACGCGATGCCCGAGATTCATGGGTGCTTCTTTTTTGACAACACCGCGCTCGACGGCGAGGGCGGCGGCGGCGTGTGGCTCGAAGAGTCGCCCACGACCGTCGAGGATTGCTGGTTTGAGGCCAACGAGGGCTTCAACGGCGCCGGCCTCTACAACAAGGGCAGCATCTGCCCCACCGTCATCAACTGTGACTTCGTCGACAATCACTCGCTCAACGACAACGGCGGAGGAATCTCGAACGTCTTCTGCGGTGCGACGGCCATCAACTGCCGCTTCGTGAATAACACCACCAACTTCGACAGCGAGGATCCCTTCGTCGTCGGCGGCGGGTTCAGCAGCTATCTCGGAGCGAGCAAGCTCATCGGCTGCTACTTTTCGGGCAATACCGCGGTGCTCGGCGGCGGCGGCTATTACCAGGAGGGCGGCGACGGCCCGAGTTACGTCATCAACTGCGTCTTCGAGAACAACAGCGCGGGCAGCGGCGGCGGCATGTACTCGTTGCTGGCCGACATCTTCGTCAGCAACACTGTCTTCGCCGGCAATGCCGCCGTCGGGACCGATTTCTCGGCCTTCGCCAAGGGCGGCGCGCTGCACAACAGCTTCGACTGCGATATCTCGCTGAGCAACTGCACGATCGTGAACAACACGGCATTGACGGGCGGCGGCCTTAGCAACAATCTCAGCCGCATCGAGCTTCGCAATTCGATCGTCTGGGGCAACAGCAACGACGAGATTTTCAGCGACGATCCGGCGACAGTCGCCGTGTCGCATTGCCTGATTGCGGGCGGCTGGCCCGGCGCTATCGGGCCGGTCATCGATGTCGATCCGCGATTCGCCGATGCGGCGGGAGGCGATTTCTCGCTGGCGGCCGATTCTCCCGCGATCGACCTTGCCGATCCGGCGTATGCACCGGCCGACGAAGAAGCGCAGCTGGACGCGGCCGGCAATCCGCGACGAGCCAACTGCCTGATCGATCTGGGCGCCTATGAGTTTCAGAGCATTGAGACGCTGCGAGGCGATGTGAACCTCGACGCGCAGATCGACGCGAGCGACATCAATCTGTTTGTCGAGGCGATCCTCGGCGGCGGAAACCCCGCGCAGCGCTGCCGCGCCGATGTGAATCAGGACGGCGCCCCGACCGTGGGCGATATCGGGCCGTTTGTCGACCTGATCACGCGGCGCTAAGCCCCCGCGGCCGGCCGCGCGCCATTCGGTTGCGCTACTCGACGATGGCGCAGGTGAGATCGACCTCGACCGCCGCATTCAGCGGTAACCCCGGCGCGCCCACCGCGGCCCGCGCGTGGCGGCCGGCGTCGCCGAAAATCGAGACGAGCAATTCACTGGCGCCGTTGGCGACCAGATGTTGCTCGGTGAAGCCCGGAGCGCTGGCGACGTAAACGACGAGTTTCACGATTCGCGCGATGCGATCGATCCCCCCTGCTGCGTCTGCCGCCACCGCAAGCGCGTTCAGCGTGCAGACCCGCGCCGCCTGTTGCGCCGCTTCGATGCCGTGATGCGTGGGCACCATGCCGGCGAAGGCGATGCGTCCTTCTTGAAACGGAATCTGCCCGCTCAGGAAGAGCAATGAGCCGTGGCGCACTGACGGGACATAGGCGGCGACGGGCTTGGGCACCGCGGGCAACGTAATCCCCAGTTCACGCAATCGATCGCTCGGCTTGCTCACGCGATACTCCTCTGCTCAGGCTTCGTCGAACAGGCCACCGCCTGGTTCGTTCGCCGCCTATCGGCCATTCCGCGACCGACGCTCGACCGCGTCGTCCTCGGCCGCCGAATTCTCATCGTCTTGATCAATCGCATCTTCGTCGGTGGACGCCGCAAACTCGGCCTGCGCCACGATCTCCGCCGTCGCTGCATCGCCAGCGGCGACCGACGCGGGCGCGTCGAGCGCCGCGTCGGAGGCTGCGGCCTCGGCTTCTTCGAAGATTTCGTCGAGCCGCACCAGGAAGATGTCGTCAAACAACTGGGACTGTTCACAGCGAATCTTGCGCTGCTTCATCAGCTCGAGAATCGCAAGAAACCGTTGAATGACGATCGCCCGCGGCCGGGCCGCGTCGCCAAAAAGCGCGCTGAACCGGGTGGGGCCCTCGCTCTCGATGACGGCGAGAATTTCCTCGGCGACGACCTCGATGGGCGTGTCTTCGTAACGCACATCGTGATGCGACGGCCCCTCGCCGATCGCCGTCATCACGCGGTTAAACGCCTTCAGCAGATCCCAGACGTTGGCCTCTTCGAGCTCCACGCCGTCGAGCTCGGGCGGCAATCGTCCGGGCCGCCGGACGAAGCGCCGCGCGCGATCATCGGCGGCCCGCCCGAGCGATCGGGCCGCGTCCTTGAATCGCTTGTATTCGAGCAGTTGCTTGACCAAGACCGAGCGCGCTTCGGAGATCGGATCGTCCATCGCCTCCAGCGGGGGCGTCGGCAGCAGCGCGCGAGACTTGATCTCGGCCAGGGTCGCCGCGAGCACGAGGAACTCGCCCGCGGCATTGGGGTCGAGCGCGTGCATCACGCGGACGTGTTGCAGATATTGATCCGCCACCTGCGCCAGCGCGACGTCCTGCACATCCAGCTCATCGCGGCGGATGAGGTGAAGCAGCAGGTCCATCGGCCCGCTGAAGACATCGAGGCTTACGCGATATTCGTCGCCCGCGCTCATGCCGCTCCCATACCAACACATCAGTAGCGGCCTGCGGCCCGGAAGGCCGACGAACGCCGCGCTCGCTGAGATTCGCCCGGCCCACGGCCGTCGCCAGCTACTGCTTGGCAGTCTGCAAGCCGGCCGCGTCGCGAATCTTCTCCATCAACTCGCGCGCCACCGCGCGGGCCTTTCTGCCGCCAGTCGCCAATATATCCTCGACCTCCCCAGTTCGCGCCGCCCATCCGGCGCGGGCCTCGCGCTTGGCCCCAAAAAACGCCTCATAAAGCTCGTGCAGCCGCTTTTTCGCCTCGCCGTAGCCCACGCCGCCCTTGCGATAGCGCTCAGCCCATTCGGCGGTCTCGGCGGGCGACGCCAGCAGCTTGAGCAACGCGAAGACGTTGCACTTGTCCGGATCCTTCGGCTCCTCGACGCCGAGGCTGTCGGTCTTGATCGACATGATCCGCTTCTTCATGTCCTTGGAATCGCCGAAGATGTCGATCGTGTTGCCGTAGCTCTTGCTCATCTTTTGGCCGTCGACGCCGGGCACGACGGGGCTTGCGTTCAGTCGCGGCTCGGGCCGCTTCAGCAGCGTCGTCCCAAAGGCCGCATTGAACGACTGGGCCATGTCCTGGGTCATCTCGATGTGCTGCACCTGATCGCGACCGACCGGCACGAGGTCGCTGCCGTAGATCAGGATGTCGGCCGCCATCAGGATCGGATAGGAGAAAAGGCCCATCGACGCGTGGATGCCGCGCGCGACCTTGTCCTTATACGAGTGAGCCCGCTCCAGCAGCCCCATGCCCGTGACGGTCGACAAGATCCAAGCCAGCTCGCAGACCTCCGGCACATCCGTCTGGCGAAAAATCAGTGCGCGATTGGGATCCAGCCCGAGCGCCAGATAATCCGCCGCCACGTCGAAGGTCAGTTGCCGCAGCCGCTTGGCATCTTGAAGCGTGGTGAGCGTGTGATAGTTGGCGATGAAAAAGAAACAATCGTGCGTGGCCTGCAGCTCGATGTGCTGCTGGATCGCACCGAAGTAGTTTCCCAAGTGCAGCGTGCCCGAGGGTTGAATCCCCGAGAGCACGCGCTTACCGGCTGGCTGCATGGCGTTTCCTTACGCGGCGAGGTCGTATGCGAAATCGAGCGAGCTAGTGTAAAGCCCGCTCCGGCGAAACGAGTAGCGGCCGGCCGACGACCGCGCCGACGAGAGTTACCGAGCACCGGCCCCACGGACACTCACCCGCGGGCACGCGTGACCGCCTGGTGGGCGAGGCGGGTCGGTTCGGGCAGGCGGAAGCCGCGACAGGCGGCCAAGGTCCAGGCAACGCTCTGGGCGATGTCGCAGAGATGGCCGGGGCTGACGTACAGCGGGCGAACGGCGCGTCGGGTGCGCAGAACGACGCCGACCTGCACGCCGCGCAGGGTCATTGGTACGGCGGCGCCGACACCGAGCGGCGGCTCTTCGGCCTCGCCGCAGAGCCGCGACTTGGCGCAGCCGACGGTCGGCAGGTCGAGCCAGAGACCGAGGTGGGCGGCGAGGCCGATGCCGCGCGGATGGCAGATGCCTTGTGCGTCGCACAGCACCGCGTCGGGCGTCTGGGGCAGCTTCCGCAGCGCGGCGAGGACGGCGGGCAGTTCGCGAAAGCTGAGCAGGCCGGGGATATATGGGAAGCGCAGCGGGGCGCGACCGATTGCGATGTGCAGCGCTTTGCTTTCGAGCGCATCCCAGAGGACGGCGGCGGCGAGGGCGAAGCGGCCGTCGCGCGAGAAGGCGGCATCGACGCCGGCGAAGAGGCCCGGCGTCTTCATCGAGTATGGCTGAATTTGGACGCGCTGAGCGAGCTCGCGTTGCAGCGCGATCGCCCGCGGAACGCTCGTGGGCCAACGATGAAGCAGGGTGATCTTCACGACTCGGGCGCCGGAGGGCTCATGGAATCTGCGAGCGCGGTGCGGCGGCTCGTGCGGCCCTTGCCCCTAGGCGGCAGCGGCTTGGGCGCCGCAGACCGCGGCGATGGCGACAATGGCGCGCTCGATCGCCGCCCGCGGTGCATCAAGATGGGTCACCATCCGAATCTGTTGCGGACCAGCGGCCATGCAGCGGACGCCGGCGGCTTCGAGCCGGGCGGCGAGATCGGCGGCCGTGCCCAGCCGTGGATCGACGCCGAAGATGACGATGTTGGTCTGAACGCTGCGCGGGTCGAGGCGAATGCCGGGCATCTCGGCCAGACGCTCGGCGAGAAACTTCGCGTTCGCATGATCCTCGGCCAGCCGCTCGACGTTGTGGTCCAACGCGTAAATCGCCGCTGCGGCGAGCAGGCCGGCCTGGCGCATCGCACCGCCGAACATTTTGCGGAAGCGATGGCAGCGGGCGATGAACTCCTTCGAGCCGGCGACGATCGATCCGACCGGGGCGCCGAGGCCCTTCGAAAAGCAGAGCGAGACGGAGTCGACGTGTCGCGTGTAGTGCGTCGCGGGCACGCCGAGCGCCACGCAGGCATTCAGCAGGCGGGCGCCGTCCATGTGCAGATGCAGTTGGTGTTCGCGGCAGGCCGCGCCGACGTCGGCCACTTGTGCGACGGGCCAGATCGCTCCGCCGCCGCGGTTATTGGTGTTCTCGACGATCACCATCCGCGAATTCGGAAAGTGCGAGTTCTTGGCGCGGATCGCCGGGCCGATGTCGCGGCCATGAAACATGCCGCGCTCGTCGCCGATGAACCACATGCTGACGCCCGCGAGGGCGGCCGGAGCGGCGGTTTCGTAGTTGTAGGAGTGGGTGGTCGACGAACAGATGATTTCGTCGCCATGCTCGCACACCGCGCGAATGCTCAGTCCGTTCGCCATGCTGCCGGAGGGGACGTAGAGCGCGGCGGGCTTTCCGAGCAGTTCAGCGGATTTTTCCTGAAGGCGGATGACGGTCGGGTCGTCGCCCAGCACGTCGTCTCCGACCTCCGCCTCGGCGATGGCCCGACGCATGGCCGGGCTGGGGCGAGTGACAGTGTCGCTGCGAAGATCGACGATCAAAGTCATGGCTGGCTCGCGCGATGGGTGATCGGAGCGTCGCTGCTGCTTAGCGGAAGCGACCGGCGCCATCCTGCCAAACGCGAGCCTGTTCGTTTACGCGCGTGGTGATGCTCTGAAGCTCGTCGTCGCGCGCCTTATCCTTTACGCGCTCCCACCACTTGTCGGGGCGCACCGGCTTGAGGTCGAAGATCTTCGAGAGCGCCTTGTAGGCCATTAGCCGATCGCCCTCTTTGGCGGCCCGCATCTCGGGCAGGAGCACTTCGGCGGCGATCGTCGGCGTGAGGCGGCCGAGCGCGGCCTGCGCATCCTTGTTGCCCTCTTTGGCTTGCTTCAAGAGGTAATCGGCGGCGGGGCGCGTCGAAAGGATGCCCAGCACTTCGGTCGCATTCTTCAGAAACTGCTTGTCCTCGGCGCGGCGGTCGATGAGCTTGAGAATGTCGGCGTCGGCCTCGCTGATGTTCAACTGCGCGACCAATTCCAGCGCGCGGGTGAGATCGGCGGGCTTGGGCTTTTCTTCTTCGAACTTGGCCTTGATCTGGTCGGTGTAAAGGCGCGAGACATATTCGCGATAGCCCTTGTGCAGTTCGGTCAGGAGCGCGCCGGGTTCGGCCATCTCCATCAAATTAATGGTGTTGACCTTGGCGCTGGTCTCGGGAGAGAGCAGCGCCTGACCGGGGACGACGGCCATGTAGCCGCCGAAGTTGGCGGGCAGGCCGAGGGCCTGGAGCATGGGCCGGGTCTGGGAGGTGCGCGACATACGAAGCGGGACGAAGCGGGTTTGGATCATCTCGACGACGATCGGATCGCGCAGCGACCGCTGCAAGCGGTTTTGAATGTTGCTGTCGCGCAGCTCGGCATCGGGCGCGACGTAGACCAGCACGGGCCGCAGGCTCTTCTGCGCCGCTTGAGCGGCGGGCGCCGGCTGGTTCATCCACTGAATGGCGCTCTGAGCGGTCTGAGCCGCGGCGCTGGAGACCAGCGCGGCGACGGTCAGCAGCGCGGCGGCACGAGGCCGACGAGCGAGGAAGTTCCACGGATTACGCATCGAGTTTCATCCTTCCCGGCGGACGCGACCGATTCGGTGCGTCGCCCGCCAAAGTTCACACGAGCATCTCCGACGCGGGAGAGGCGTGAACCACTCTGACGAGCATACGCAGGCGACTGTTCCCCGCCGGGGGGCGCGCCTCGCTCGTCGATTGCCGAAGGTGGGAATCGAACCCACACTCCGTTGCCGGAACGGGATTTTGAATCCCGCGCGTCTGCCAGTTCCGCCACTTCGGCTCAATCAGAAACAGAACTCAAAGATTCTAGCAAAGTTGGGCAAGTCGTGGGCCCGTGGAAATTCGTCAGCCTGCGAGCCGCAGGCCGCTACAGGACATCAGATATCCAAGTTCTTCACGTGAATCACGTCGACGAAGATGAACTCTTCGGGGCTGCATTCCCGGGTGAATCACACCGAAGCCCCGCTGAAGATCAAATACCACTGGAATAGGCTCCAGCCCACCCCCAGCAGATACCACGGCAATTTGAACATGAGATAACGCCGGAAGTTATCGCACAGCGCGAAGCGCCCGCGGAGCCACACGTTGCTCCACATCCAAAGCCCCAACAGCAAGGGGATCGCCGCGAACTGCAGATACCCCGCCACGCGGGGCGCGCCTCCCGCTACTGCCAAGACCAGCCACGGCACAAACAGCGCGACGGGGCCCATCGTCGCTTGCGAAGCTGCAAAAAGCGCAAACGGCAGCGCACGCAGCCCGGACACAATCGGATCCCCCGGCAGCAGCAGAGCGATCGCCAGCGTCGCGACACCGACCACCAACAAATCCGCGACGGCATAGGCGCGCACGAACGGCCAATCTCGGTACGCCAGCCCCGCCCCGGTCACGCGACTGAACACTTCGGCGCATTCGCTGCAGCGCCCGGCGCGCAACAGCCCCAGTTGGTAGCCGCAATAAATGCAATAGCCCGTTCGCTCGGCGGCCGCGCCGGACGGGTCCGTGTCGTTCGGATGGGGTGGTTCGTTCCCGTCCACGGCGACTTTCTGCACTGACGCTGCAAACGGCGCGATACCGGCGTCTCTCGGAAGGCGCGGCCCGCCGGCACGTCGTCAGATATCGAGGTTCTTCACGTGAATCGCGTTCGAGGAGATGAACTCCTTGCGGCTGTCCACGTCGTCGCCCATCAGCACGCGGAAGACGCCCTCGGTCGCGATGGCGTCGATGTCGCGCTGATCGGCGTCGTCGCCGGGGGAGCCGATCGCGACCTTGCGCAGGACGCGATTGGCGGGGTTCATGGTAGTCTCCCAGAGCTCCTCTTTGTTCATCTCGCCCAGCCCCTTGAAGCGCTTGAGCTCGCGCCCGTGAGAGCCGATGGCGCGGACGCCCTCCGGCAACGTCCGCAGATTGTCGAGTTCGTAGCGCTCGACCGCGGGGGCGCTGAGCGTGAAGACCGCCGGAGCGCGGTCGCCGGTGATCAGCTCTTCGCGAATGGCGAACAGATCTTCGGGCCGACAGCCGAAATCCTTCAGGCGACCAAAGGCGTACTCGATCGCCTTGGCCTCGGGCAGATCGGTGCGGACGACCGTCTTCTGCTGGGCCATCTGGGCCATGCGGAATTGCTCGGCGGCGGCTTCGTCGAAGAAGTAATGCTCGACGTCGCTCTCCTTCACCCACAGGCGGGTGTGCGGCAGGCGGCCCTCGGCGTCGCGCCGGGCGGCGAATTTCTCGAAGGGAATGCCGCGACGACCCAGCACGCGGGCCTGCCGCTCGATTTCCTCGAGCACGTTCAGCAAATCTTCGAGCGCCTGACCGGCGAGCTCGCGCGGCGGCATGCCTTCACGCGTGATGAGCAGCCGCGTGCCGTCCATGCCCAGCGTGCGCAGAACGCGGTTCATCGCCGGGTCGTCGAGCACATACTGCGTCTTCTTGCCCTTGCTGAGCGCGTAGAGCGGCGGCTGAGCGATGTAAACCACGCCACGATCGATCAGCGCTTTCATGTGGCGGAAGATGAAGGTGAGCAACAACGTGCGAATGTGCGAGCCGTCGACATCGGCGTCGGTCATGAGAATGATGCGGCCGTAGCGCAGCTTGCCGGCGTCGAAGTCTTCGTCGCCGATGCCGGTGCCAAAGGCCTTGATCATTTCGACGATTTCTTCGTGCGCCAGCACCTTGTGCAAGCGAGCCTTCTCGACGTTCAAGATCTTGCCGCGGATGGGCAGGATGGCCTGCGTGCGCGAGTCGCGGTGGCCCTTGGCCGAGCCGGCGGCCGAGTCGCCTTCGACGATATAGATTTCGGTTTCGTCGACGTTGCGGCTACTGCAATCGACGAGCTTTTTGGATAGCCCGCCGCCGGCGAGAGCCGACTTGCGCGCGGTCTCGCGGGCCTTGCGAGCGGCCTCGCGGGCGACGGCGGCCTGCACAGCCTTGCCGATCAGCTTCTTCGCGTCGCCGGGGTGCTCTTCGAGCCAGGTATTGAGCTGTTCGTTGACGACGGTCTCCACGAAGGCGCCGACCTCGCTGTTGCCGAGCTTCGTCTTGGTCTGGCCTTCGAACTGCGGCTCGGGCACTTTGACCGAGACGACGGCCGTCAGCCCTTCGCGAATGTCTTCGCCGGAGAGCGGCGGGTCGTTGGTCTTGAAGATGTTGGCTTTTTTGCCGTAGTTGTTGATGCAGCGCGTCAGGGCGGACTTCAGCCCCGAGAGGTGCGTGCCGCCCTCGCCGGTGTGAATGTTGTTGGCGAAGCTGACGAGATGCTCGTTGTAGCTGTCGTTGTATTGCCAGGCGATCTCAGCCACGAGCCGCTGTTCGGGATCTTCGCGGCGGAAGAAGACGACCTCGTGCAGCGCCTCGCTGCCGCGAGCGAGATGCTCGACGAATTCGCGAATGCCCTTCTCGAAACGAAAGACCTCGGTCTTCCCGTCGCGCTCGTCGCTGATCGTGATCTCAAGGCCGCTGTTGAGATAGGCCAGCTCGCGCAGACGCGGGGCGAGGCGGTCGTAGATCAGCGTGGTGTCGGGGAAGATCGTGCCGTCGGGCTTGAAGTGGATCAGCGTGCCGGTGTTGGCGGCGTCGCCGATGCGCGAGGGCTGCTTGCTGACGACGCCCCGCTGACACTCCATGGTCCAGATGCCGCCGTCGCGATGAACGCGGGCGACCAGCAACTCGGAGAGAGCATTCACGGCGCTCAGACCGATGCCGTGCAGACCGGCCGAGACGGAGTAGGACTTGCGGTCGAACTTGCCGCCGGCGTTGGGCTTGGTGAGGCACAGCTCCAGCGCCGACATGCCATATTCGGCCTTGGTCGCCACCGGAATGCCGCGGCCGTCGTCTTCGACGCTGCAACTGCCGTCGGCGTGGAGTTTGACGACGATGCGCGAGCAATGACCGGCGAGGGCCTCGTCGATCGAGTTGTCGACGATCTCATACACCAGGTGGTGCAAGCCGCGCGGGCCGATGTCGCCGATGTACATGCTGGGGCGCTTGCGGATGTGCTCCAGGCCTTCGAGCCACTGAATGCTGTCGGCGTCGTAGCCCGGTTGCTCAGCCACGGTCGGCCCCACGGCGGCGGTCTGACTTTGCATCTGCGTCATGCGACTCCCAATCATCCAGACCGGCGTCGCCCAGGACGACGCGGACCGTTTTCAACGGACAATGAACACTCCGCCGCAGGGCGCTCAGCAGCCCCTCGCTGCGTCGGTGCAATTCGGCGTACGCGACCGAGTCGCGCGCCCCGATTTCCAAAATCCCATCCAGATAGCCCACGACGCGGGCGGCCGCGCTGAGCTCCTTACCGGCCCAAACGCGGAAGGCCGCTTCGAGCCGATCGCGAAAACGCAATGAGCGATCGGCCGCTTTCAGCACCGCAGCGTCTTCGGCGACGCCAGAGCCGTCGGCGGCGCCCGCCGCGCCGAAGAGCGGCCGGGCCTGCCAGGTACGCTTACTCGCGAGCAGTCGCAGGAAGGCGGATTCGTCCATCGCAGTCGTCTTCGCCCCGCTCATCGTCGCGGCTAGCCAGGCTAGTTCAGCGTGACCGGCATCACGACGTACAAAAAGTCCTCGCGATCCGGCCCGGTCAGCACGCCGGGCTTGAAGCTTTCGCTCAATTCCAGCGCGACCTGCGGAAACGGGATCGCCTTTAGCGCGTCGGCCAGGAAGATCGGATTAAAGCCGATGTCGAGCTTGCCCACGCTCTGGCTGATCGGCATCTCGACCCACGCCTCGCCCTGCTCGGGCGAATTGGCGCTGACCTTCAGCGAGTCTTTCTCGAAGTGCAGCCGAACAGCACGAGAATCTTCGGTGGTCAGCAGCGCGGCGCGCCGGATCGCGGCGAGGAACTGCACGCGATCGAGCTCGGTGCGCTTGTTGTTGTCCTGCGGGATCACTTCGTTGTAATTCGGGAAATGGCCATCCACCAGCGCCGCACACAGCATGCGCCCGCCAAACTTCAGCATCACCTGCGTCGGCAGCAGCTTCACATGCACGATGCGCTCGGCGTCGACATTCGAGGTCGGGAAGACGCGCTCAAAAACATTCAGCGCTTTG